>WLNX01000137.1 GCA_009699565.1 Actinomycetota bacterium
GCATGAAGGTCGCGTGCCAGCCGTACTTCATCGCGTATTCCTTGACCGTGATGCGGTAGGTCATGCAGTCGTCGGCCATCTTCAGTGCCGGCGCGTAGCGCATGTCGACTTCGTGCTGGCTTGGGCCGACCTCGTGGTGGCTGTACTCGACATGGATCCCGAGCTGCTCCAGTGCGAGCACCGTCTCGCGGCGCACGTCGGAGCCGGCGTCAAGCGTCGTCAGGTCGAAGTAGCCGCCTTGGTCGAGAACCTCGGTGCCGTTGGAATCCTTGAAGAGGAAGTACTCGAGCTCGGGCCCGACGTTGAAGGTGTCAAAACCCATCCCTTCCATCCGTGCGATCGCACGTCGCAGCACTTGGCGCGGGTCGCCCTCGTAGGGAGTCCGTTCGGGCGTTTGGATGTCGCAGAACATGCGCGCCACGCCCTGCTCTTCGGGACGCCACGGAAGGACGGCGAAGGTCGAAGGATCGGGCATCGCGATCATGTCCGACTCCTCAATCGCGTTGAAGCCGGTGATCGACGAACCGTCGAAGCCCATCCCGCCCTCGAACGCGTCGTCGAGCTCGTCGACTCCAACCGAGAACGACTTCAGCTGACCGAGGATGTCGGTGAACCAAAGGCGGATGAAGCGGATGTCGCGCTGGGCGCAGAGCGCCTTTACGTCATCCGCGCTTGTCGGCTGATCTGCCATACGGCGACAGTAGCGCCGCGGAAGCGAAAGATGCGCTCTGGTTAGCGGCTTGCGCGCACCGATGCGCGCCCGATGCTGATGACTCCGAGCTTGCGCGCCGCGGCCCATGTGAGGTCGTAGTCGACGCCGGATGCGTAGGGGCCGCGATCGACGACCTTGGTCCGCACGGTGCGGCCGCGGAAGCTAAAGCGGACGACCGTTCCGCAAGGGAGCGTCTTGTGCGCGACGCCGTAGAGGCGGCTTGTAAGCGTGTTGCCGCAGGCGGTCTTGCGGCCGTACCAGCCGGGGCCGTACCAGGTGACGACGCGCTTGCGAGTGATTCCGCGGCTACTGCCGCCGCCGCCGCCGCTGGACGGCGCCTTGGACGAGCAGGCGTGGGCGTGGTTCTTGAGCTTCGAGAGCGTTGCTGGACCGGCGATGCCGTCCGCCGTGAGGCAGCGGCTGCGCTGGTAGCGGCGCAGCGCTGCGCGGGTTAGCGTTCCGAAGTGGCCTGTGGGGCTTACGTGAAGCATCTTCAGGCGGCGCAGTTTGCCCTGAAGCTGGGTTACGTCATGTCCGTGCATCGGCATTTTCAGCGTGCGGTCGCCCAGACGGTGCATCGGCGCGGCGTTGGCGCTGACGGCGGCCATCAGTACGAGGACGAAGCCGAGCATTGCGGCCCATGCCGCAATCCGGTCCGGCCGGCGCGACTGGAGCGGCGCAGACTGCCGGGGAGACTGAATCTGACGGCTGCTCTGCTTGACGAGCGAGCGTGCCTGAGGCGCCGTTGGGCGACGGACGATCGGAACTCGGCGGAACTTGGGCGGCTGCGGCGCATCTGCCGTGGGAGATGGGGCCTCTGCTGCAGTTTCGTCCTGGGGGCGCAGGTGGGCAACTTCAGACCACCATGCGGTGGAGGTTTCCGTAGTCATTGCTTGCTTCCTCTCTTTCGTCTGCCGACGGGGTTAGCTGACGGGCTCGCGCTGAAAGAGCTGCGCTACACCGGAAAAGACCGGCGATTCGCCCCAACTACTGGGTCCCCCGCTCCCCGGCGACTGAATGCCAACCGGGAACTAGGCGGTGTGTGCAGAACCCACGGTAGCGCCTGCGGCTATTCCGCTACCAATCCTGCACGGAACGGTGCGAAACGCCCGTTAAGGCTGCTGAACCGAGGCGTTTTCAAGCGAGACGTTGCCCTGGCCGGCGACCGCCGACACGTAACTGGCGACTTCATCGGCCTGAACACCTGTAACCAAGCCTGCCGGCATGTTGCCGGCGCCGCGGGCTCGCCCGACCTTGATCGCGTTCAGAATGAGCGCCTCGGGCGGATGCATCACGTCAAGGTTGGGACCTGTCTGGCCGGCCGATCCCGAAGCCTGCAGTGTGTGGCAGGAAGCACAGTTCTGCGCGAAGAGAACGCGGCCCTTCTCCTGCGATGCAGTCAGCACGACGCCGCCGACGGCATCGCGCGAGGACTTGTCGGCGTTGCCGACGATCAGAAGCCCCGGGATGCCAAGGCCGATGCCAACAACGCAGATCGCGATACCGACATAGAACATCTTGCCGCCGCCGGAGGAACTTGCGCCCTCAGCCTGTGCGCTGCGGGTGGAAGCGAATGCGGCACCCGCCACTGCGAGTCCGGCGATTACGAATACGGCGATGAATACTGCGACGACGACCATTAGCGCAAACGATACACGGCGCTGCGCACGCAACGCCCCCTCATCGCATGTATTGGGCGCGCAGACGGTTCATCTCCGCCTGCCCTGGGCAAACGACATCACCGCAGGTGCAACCGCGCGGAAGTCGGCGCTCACCAGTTCGCCGACTTCGGCCAACTGGGCGTCTCCCGGTTCCAGCGGCTCAATCCGGTCTACAACAAGATTGACGGTGCCGCCGGCGCTGGCATGCCGCTCAAGGACTCCTTCCGCGAACAACAGCGGCTCTGTCCTAACTGCGAGCCGAAAAGAGTCATAGACCTTTGGCTTCAGAACCAGATTGATTGTCCCCTCCTCGTCCTCGAGCAGAATGAAACAGACCCCGCCTGCAGTGCCCGGGCGCTGGCGGGCTACCACCAGGCCGCCGGTCCTGACACGGCTCCTGTGCGGTGCCTGCTCCATCTCCACACTCCGCAGCGCACCACGACGGTCGAGGTCGGGCCGCATCAACGCGAGCGGGTGGCTGCCGGTAGTGAGCCCGGTGGCGGCGTAGTCGGCGAGCATCGTCTGCCACGAGCTGAGTGGATTCAGCTTTGGCGCCGCTGGCAACTCCAAACCCAGCGACAGCTGACCGCTGACCGCCGGCGGACCGCCAACCCCCAGACGCCACAAGACCGCGCGGCGCGCCAGCCCGGGGCGGCGCGCCTCCGCTTCGGTCGCGAGCGCGTCACAGGCGCCGGCCCAGGCCAACGCCTCCAGTGACGAGCGTGCGCCGCCGGCGCGGGCGGCGAGGTCGCTGAGCGAGCCAAAAGGACCGTTTGCCGACCGCTCTTCGATCAGCTCCTCGAGCTGCTCACCGCGGACTCCACGCACGTGGCGCAGCCCCAGCCGCAGCGCCCCGTGATCATCAATAAGGCAGCCGATGCCGCTCTGGTTGATCTCGGGGGCCAGAACGGTTGTGCCACGGCGCTGAGCTTCGTGGACCAGCGAGTCGGGCGGGTAGAAGCCCATCGGCTGCTCGTCGAGCAGCGCCGCCACCAGCTCGGGGCCGTAGTGAACGCGCAGCCAAGTTGACTGGTAGGCGAGCAGCCCAAAGGCGGCTGCGTGAGCTTTGGGAAAGCCAAAGCCGGCGAAGCCCGCAACCATCTCGAAGACCTCCACGGCCTGGGCTTCGTCAACATCGCCCCAGCGCGCAGACGCGCCCTCAATAAAGCTGCGGCGGTGGGACTCGATCGCCTCCGCCGAGCGCTTGCGGCTCATCGCGCGGCGCAGACCGGCGGCCTCGGAGGCGCTGAAACCGGCGAAAGCCATCGCCACCTCGATCACCTGGTCCTGGAAGATGATCGTGCCGAGCGTCTCGCGCAGAATCGGCTCCAGCGAATGATGCGGGTAGGGAATCTTGTAGTCGGGGTTGGCATTGAGCGCCTGACGGCGCTTGATGTAGGGGTTGACGGCGCCGCCCTGAATCGGCCCCGGCCTGACGATCGCGACCTGGATCGTTATCTCGTCGAGATTGGTAGGGCGGGTGCGCCGGAGCGACGAGATCTGCGCGCGGCTTTCGATCTGAAAAACGCCGGTCGTCTCGCCGCGCTGGATTGCCTCGTAAACCTCAGGGTCGTCGTAGGGAATCCGCGACAGGTCAATCCGCTCGCCGCGACGGGCGTCGATCTGCTCAACGCAGCGCTCTACGGCAGAGAGCATCCCAAGCCCGAGCAGGTCAATTTTGAGGAAGCCGGCGTCGGAGCAGGAATCCTTGTCCCAGTGTGCGATCTGGCGCCCTTCAATCGCCGATGGGACGACCGGGCAGCAGTCGATCAAGGGCCTTGTGGCGACGATCATGCCGCCGGAGTGCTGAGCGAGGTGGCGCGGGAGCCCCGACGCCTCGCGGGCAAGCGCGGCAAGCCAGCGCCAGCGGCCGCTCTGCGCGCGCTCCTCGCCGATCGCCTCGGCTATCTGCTGATCAAAGCCGCGCAGCGACCACCCTTCGCTCGATCGCGCGACGCGCTCGATCTCCCCCGCCGGCAGCCCCAGCGCTGCGCCGAAATCCCTGATCGCACCGCGCGCCTTGTAGGTCGGGAAGGCGGCGACCAGCGCCGTGCGCTCGGTGCCGTAGCGCTTGTGAATACGCGGGATCAGCTTCTCGCGAATGTCGCGCGGAAAGTCAAGATCGATGTCGGGAAGCTCGGTTATCTGTTCGCTTAGAAAGCGCCCGAGCAGCAGCCGGTTGGCTACCGGATCAACGTGAGAGAGGCCGGTCAGGTAGCAGACGATCGAGGAGACCGACGAGCCGCGGCCGCGGCCCGGCGGCAGCAGTGCGCGTGCGCTGTCCGGACCGCGGACTTCGACCGCCACTTCGCGCGCAAGCTCCAACATGTCGCGGTGCAGCAAGAAGAAGCCGGAGAGCCCGAGCCCGGCGATGATCTTCAGCTCTTCAGTGAGCCTTGCGGCGGCTTCATCTCGCAGCTTGTGACCAGGCGGGTAGCGATTGTCGAAGCTGGCCTGGCACGCCTGAACCAGATCGCGGTCGGCGCCGCCATCTTCCGCCCCGGGATAGCGGTAGCCGAGATCGCTGGTCAGGTCGAAGTTGCAGCGGGCGGCGACCCGCTCGGTCTCGGCAACCGCTTCAGGATGGTCCTCGAAGCGCGCCTTCATCGCCTCGGGGCCGGCCATCACGTGGCTGTGATTGCCGCGCCGCTGCGGCTCGCAGCCGTCAAGCGGAATGCGGCTGCGGACGGCGACGAAGGTGTCCTGCAGCGGAGCGCGGGCCGCCTTGTGGGCATGGACGTTGCCGGTTGCGAC
>WLNX01000138.1 GCA_009699565.1 Actinomycetota bacterium
GTGCGTATTCCTCCGCGGACACGCTCGCAGGCTTGCGCTGTGAGGTACCCGCCCACACAAGCTCGAGCCCCTCGAGAAGCGTGCTCTTGCCGCCGCCGTTCGGGCCATGGATGATCGTGATAGGGCTCAACGCGAAGTCGGCGTGGCTAATCGACCGAAAGTTCTGCATCCGCAGTCGGCCGAGCGGAGAAGGCGAAGGAAGATCGGGGGCGTTGGCGCTCTCACCGACGAGGGTAGTAGTGGCCTGACGGCCCACAGCCTCGCGATAGTCGCTGAACATGCCATCCAGGCTTGCCGCCGCCAGCATGACTTCATCCTCCAAGACCGTCCAGAACCGCTTCATCTCATCCTTCGAGATCTGTTGTCCGAGCGCCTGGCGGCACCGCGGCAGTAGCGGGGCAAGCGCGTCGTCGAACCGGTCGGGATCGGCAAGGTCGGCGATAAGTACGAGGTTCAGATCGACGCGCTGAAAGATCGCGTAGCGCTGGGCCATGTCCTCGGCGAGATCGCGTAGGCGGCGGCGGCCATCCTCGTCTACAACCGCCAGAATGACCGGTGTCCCGAGGGCGGCCGAACTGTCGCCGGCAAGATGATGTCGCAGCGCGGATCCAGCAAAGAGGAGTTGACGCCATTCGGCGTCGCTCGTCTCATTGTCCGCCTCTACGATTACGGCGAGCTGGGCGGTTTGCGCCTCCCATGCACTAGCCGAGACCAATGGGATTCGCTCGCCGAACGGCGCGAGTCCACCCGTTCGAGTGCTGAATCCGAGCTCTCGAAGGCGCGCAAGGATCTGCTCGACGGCGGCGGTCACGGGACGTCTGTCTCCTTGCCGGTTTCGATGTTGACACCGCGGCGGCCATTCGGTCCATCCGAAACCAGGATGCAGTCGAGATGCGCTGGATGACCCAGAGTGCGTCGGATGTGGTCGATGGGTCCACCGGAGCGCCAGGCGGAGACAAGCTCGTCATGGTCAAGGGCCACCGGAAGAAACGCACAGCCGATGCCGACGACGAAGCCGTGATTCTCGAGCACCTCGCGTGTCGTCTCGGATTCGGTCAGCCCTAATCCGGCACGCAGTGCAGCGCGCGTCTGCAGAGCGCGTGCCGTCGTCTGGAGATCCAGAGTCAGCGGAACGTACCCGTGCTCAGCCACCTGCTGCAGGTTGATCCTTTGGACGTACTGATTGTCGACCGGCTTGCGCAGCAAGTATGACCAGCGGAGCATGACCGGCGCGCTGAGGGTGAGAGCGGCGAGACGCGGCTCGATGCCGTCGGGGATGTCAGCGCCGTAACGCGAGAGCCTGAGTGCGAGCACCTCCGTCAGCAGCACGAGAGCAACTGCCGTGGTGGTAGCACCAGATGTCCTGATCTGAGTCACCGCTCCGGGCGGGGCGTCCTGGCCACCCAGACCCAATTTGACCAGAGTTCGGAACGTAGACGTGTCCGGCTCGTGGTCGATCACGACTACGCGCGGCATTCCGTCAGCGGGCGCAGAGTTGTATACGTCCTGCAGCACGCTCTCGATCTCGGCGTAGATGACGGGATCCTGCCCCGAGAACCCGATGAGTAGGAGAACGTGGTTCCGTGCGCGGTCGCGAAAGGCGTTTCGCATCCACATGTCGTTCCGCCAGCTTGCAAGCTGGAGTCTACGAATGACGATCGTGTCGGCAGCGAGAGCCTCGTCGGCGGTCGCGAGCTCGCGATAGCGCTCTGCGGAGCCGTGCGCCTTGAACAACCTGAACGCACCGGGGCGCACCAGCTCCGCGTGGGCGGCAGCGTCGGCGATCACGCTCGCATGGTCCCGCCACTGCATGCCGGATTCGGTACGAGGACTGCGCAGGAAACCCTCAGCTTTCAGGCCGGCCTCGTGTCCGCAGTCGTAGTTGAACGTGATCGCCTCTTCCATGATGTCCTCCCGTGCGAGCCGTGCAAGCACGCGATAAACGCACAAGTGCTCACTGACGTCGTCTGTACCGGGCCAGAGCTTGGGGTCATGGAGACCAACTGCCCTTACGACGGCGGGCTGACCGGCGTGCGCAAAGATGGCATCGGCGACCTCTCCGAGGTTCGGGCTCAGCCCGGCGGCGTGGGGCGCAAATGAGTTGTCGGCGAGATAGTCGGCATAGAGGTCCCCTCCGATCTGCGTTGCCAGGCGCATCCCACAGTCATACGATGCGCCAGCACCGAGCACCGGCAGCACGGGGCTGTCCGCAAGCTGGGTCGCGAGAACGCGAATGTTGTTGATCTCTTGTTCGTCGAGCGCTGCCGCCTTGCTCAGATGTTCCTCGAGCGACAGAACCTGCGACGTATCCATGGTCCGGACCATCATCGCCGCCCTGCAGACCGCGGCCGTCGAGTGCACTGGCGGGGCGGATCATGTTGATCCGCGAGAAGCAGTCCTGCAGTACAGGGGCAGGTATTCGCCGGCGCAATGAAGTGCATCTCGGGATCCATCCTAGCCTTGCCCTGAATGGCGGGTCGGCCGCGGTTTCCGTTTCCCGCGGCTGAACTACTCCAGGCTCCCCGGGGTTCTCCCTTCGGATGCGGCGTAATAGAGTGCCCCCGACGACGCGCAAGTGATCGCCGCTACAAACTCCGACTGAGAGGCCCTGCCCCGATGCGTTTCGTACACGCGGCTGACGTCCACCTTGGCAGCCCGCTGGGCGGGCTTGACCTTCGCGACGACGCCCCCAAGGATGAGATCCGCGGTGCGCCGAGGCGAGCCTTCGAGCGGCTGGTTGGGTATTGCACTACAGAGGGGGTCGACCTGCTGCTGATCGCGGGCGACCTGTTTGACGGCCGAGCTGACCTCGATACGCAGATCTTCGTCGAGAGCCAATTTCGGCGGCTCTCGGACAGCGGCGTCAAGTGCGTTTTGCTTCGCGGGAACCATGACGCGGCGTCTAAGCAGGTGCTCCGGCTCCGGCTCCCCGAGGGGGTACACGAGCTGTCTGTCACCACGGCTGAGACGCTTCGGTTCCCTGAGCTGGGCGTCGCCGTGCATGGTCGCGGTTTTGCCGACCAGCATGTGACCGAGTCGATCGTCGACTCGTATCCTCCCGCCGATGCTGCGCTGTTCAACATTGGGATGCTGCACACGAGCGCGACTGGTGTTAGCGACCATGAGGTTTACGCGCCGTGCTCACTCGCGCAGCTGACCGGTAAGGGGTACGGCTACTGGGCGCTTGGGCACATCCACAAACGTGAAGTGCTCGCGAGCGACCCTCCGGTGGTGTTCTGTGGCAACCTTCAGGGCCGCCATCCGAAAGAAACCGGAGCGAAGGGTGCGACGCTCGTCAAGGTGGAGGACGGCGTCATCGTTGACGGGCCGTCCCACGTCGACTTCGACGTGCTCCGGTGGCACACAATCACGGTCGATCTGGAGGACGCCCGCGACGAGGGCGACGTTCTCGATGCGCTCGAGCGCAAGATCAACGAAACGCTCGCATCCGGCGACGAAGACATGCAGCACGCTGTTCGAATCGAGCTTGCCGGTCGCTCTCTGATGCATCGCGACATCGTCGATGCTCCAGCAACTTGGCATGACCGCATACAGCAGGTTGTGGCGGACACCGGCCGAGATCGGGTGTGGATCGAGCGGATCCGTATCAGCACGATCCCTCCGCTCCCCGCGATCGACGTGCTGCGGGGCCGCGAGGACATGGTTGGCGAGCTTGCACGCGAACTCGCCGAGATGCGAAAAGCGGCGTCCATGCCGTCCGCGCTCGGGACTTCCCTCAAGGTGCTGGAAGAGAAGATCCCCGCCGCGCTTCTGGAGGGCGAGGATGCCCTTGCCATCCCGGGACTTAGCCCCGCTGTGACGCTCGAAAAGGTGTTCGAGCAGGTGGAGCGTGACCTACTCAGCCGCCTCGTCGACACGGAGGTCGCAAACGAGGAAGAGGGGCGCTGACGTGCGGATTCGCGAACTGCATCAGCGGCGCTTCGGTTTGTTCACCGACAACACGCTGGAGCTAATCCCAGACCACGACGACTCGACCGTGCCGGGGCTGCACGTCATCTACGGCCGAAATGAGGCTGGCAAGACAACAACGCTGCACGCTATCCGCTACGGGATCTATGGCATTCCAGACCTGCGCAACGATCCGCGCACCTACGACTTCCTCCACAGGAAGCCTGACCTCCGCATCGCGATGGTTGTCGATTCGGCAGCAGGCGAGCGCATCGCGTTCACCCGCCGCAAGAAGGCAGGCGACACCTGCTTCGACATCACCGACACAGCACCCGCGCCTGACCTACAGAGGAAGCTTGAGAGATTGCTTCAGGGCATCGACCGAAACCTCTTCACACACAAGTACGGCATTGATCACGGCACCCTGCTCAGGGGCGGTGCAGGTCTCGCAGGCGACAACAACGACCTTGGCGAGTCGCTGTTCGCCGCTGCGACCGGAATTGTCGGTGTCCGCGCCACGCTCAACTCCCTCGCCACCCAAATCGACGAACTGCTCAAGGCAACCGGCCGCTCCGGGAGGATCCCCGATGCCGTAAAGCGCTTCAACGAAGCGCGAGTTGCTGCCGAGAAGGCGAGGCGAGCCGGCCGCAGTTGGGCGCCCAAACAGAAGGAGATTGCGGAAGCGAAAGCGTCGCTTGCCGCGCTGAACGGCGCTCTCGCCCAGGCCACGGCTGATCATCAGCGCGCCACCGATGTGAACGATGCGATCGAGTACGTGGTTCAGCGGGCACTGCTGCTCCAGCAGATTCAAGAGCTGGGTGTCGTCATCGAGACATGGTCAACCGATTTCGAAGAGCACCGCAAGGGCCTGCGGAGCACTATTGCGACGGCAGAGGCGGCGCTGCTTGTTGCAACCGGCGAACTCGACATCCAACTCAAGAGGCAAGCCGCCCATGTAGCCGCAGTGGACAAGGCCGTCCTCGGGGCAACCGACCGCACGCGTGATCTCGGCGAGCGCATTACGGAGTACCTCAAGGCAAAGGGTGAGCGCTCGAAGCTGGCTGCGGATCTCAAACGGGCGGAGCAGGCCGTCGCAACCGCGTGCCTGGCGATTCGGACAGGCGCCGACCCCGACCAGGCGCGCGAGTTGATTCCGCCGCTGCCAGCACGCGAGGCGGCGTCCGCGCTCCTCGATCGCCATGCA
>WLNX01000139.1 GCA_009699565.1 Actinomycetota bacterium
CTGAGCGTGGATCGGAGCGCGGCGCTGGGCCCGCTCTTCCAGCGTTACGAGACCGCGAGACTCAAGGCGCCGAAACGCCGCCAAGTCTCCACCGGCCGGCCGGGGCAGGCTCGCCAGCAGCTCGCGCTGGTTCTCGGTCAGTCGCTCGGAAGCGTCGGGCGCACGCCCCGCCTGCGCGTACAGAGCCGACCGCGCTTTGGCGCCCCGGGGCGGCAACATCAGCGAGTAGGCACGAGCCGGGGTCGAGCAGTACTCGTCTGCAATCCAAGGACCGAGCTCGACTAGATCCGGTGGCAGCGAGGCGGCGAGCACCTCGGTTGGCTCCGACAGCTCGTGTTCCGAGCCGTCCTTGATCGCTGTGACGATCGCCAGAAGCTCGCGGTTCGCAAACGGAACCTTGAGAACAGAGCCGACGTCGACGCCGTCGGGGCAGACGTAGTCAAACGGCCCGCGCAGGACGCGGGCCGTGGTAATCGGCTCGACTTGAGCGACGCGCGGCACAGCGGCGACGATAGAGCGAGTGCGGGATGGGTCGCCGCGTTCGCATACCCGCCGCAGACGCTAGATTTTCAGTCATGGAGATGCACAGCGGCGAAGAGATCATCTACAACGGCCACCCGAGCTGGAGGTCGATCAAGGCGTTCTATCTGGGCGGTCTGGCGATCGCCTTCGCCGTTGGACTGCTCTGGTGGCTCGTCGCTTCCCACTTCTGGGCGGTCGTCGTGTTTGCCGCGATCGTCGGAGCAACGATTGTTGTCGGCCTCGTCAAGCGCGTCTTCGTGACGTACACGATCACCAGCGATCGACTTTCGATCCAACGCGGAGTGTTGGCCAAGCGCGTCGAGCAGACCCGCATCGACCGCGTCCAGAACGTCTCGACAAGCCAGTCGGCTCTCGACCGCATCTTCCGCGTGGGAACCGTTGACTTCGACACCGCCGGCAGCGACAGCGCGAACCTTCGATTCGACGGGGTTGACGACCCGCCGGCCGTGGCGGCAGCGATCGACCGCGCCCAGCGCCTTCACGCCGAGGCCCTTGCAGGCTCCGGCACAGGCAACGACGGACTCGCTTAGGAAGCTGCCGCGCGGAGCGCGTCTGCGCGGTCGGTGCGCTCCCAGCTGAACGTCGCTCCGTCGCGACCAAAGTGGCCGTAGGCCGCGGTCGGCCCGTAGATCGGGCTGTGGAGGCTCAGATACTCGCGGAAGGCGGCCGGGCGAAGGTCAAAGTTGTCGGCGACGATCTTGTTGAGCGTCGGCGTATCGACCGTCTCGGTACCGAAGGTCTCGACCATTACCGAGACGGGATGGGCGACGCCGATCGCGTACGCAACCTGCACTTCGGCGCGTTCAGCGAGGCCTGCGGCGACGATGTTCTTTGCGACGTAGCGTGCGGCGTAGGCAGCCGAGCGGTCGACCTTTGAAGGATCCTTGCCCGAGAACGCACCGCCGCCGTGACGAGCCATTCCGCCGTATGTGTCAACGATGATCTTGCGGCCGGTGAGACCACAGTCGCCGACCGGGCCGCCGATCACAAAGTTGCCGGTTGGGTTGACGAGCAGGTCCTTGCGGAGCTGGTCGGCGTCGTAGAGGTCGGCCGGGAGCACCGGGAGAACGACGTGCTCCCAGAGGTCGTCGGCGATGCGGCCTGCCGGCGTATCGGCGCCCTCGGCGTGCTGCGTTGAGATCAGAACCCGCTGAATCTCGACAGGGCGGTTGTCCTCGTAGCGAACGGTCACCTGGGTCTTGCCGTCGGGGCGCAGGTAGTCGAGCGTGCCGTTCTTGCGAACCTCGGTCAGCTTCTCGGCCAGGCGGTGGGCGAGGTGGACCGGGAGCGGCATCAGGCTATCCGTCTCGTTGGTCGCGTAGCCGAACATCATTCCCTGGTCTCCGGCTCCGGCTTTGTCGAGCGGATCCTCGTCTCCCTCGCGCGCTTCAAGCGCCTCGTCGACACCTTGAGCGATGTCGGCGGACTGGCCGCCGAGGTGGTTAAGGACAACGAGAGTGTCGGCGTCAAAGCCGTCGTCAAAGCCGACATAGCCAATCTCGCGGATCGTCTCGCGGGCGATCGCGTCAACGTCAACAGCCTTGCCCGGGCCGATCTTGTCCTCGTCAAAGGAGGTCTCGCCGGCGACAACTACGAGCCGATTGTTGACGAGCGTCTCGCAGGCGACCTTGGCGAACGAATCCTGCTTGAGGATCGCGTCGAGAATCGCGTCGGAAATCTGGTCGGCGACCTTGTCAGGGTGACCTTCGGTTACCGACTCGGACGTGAAGAGAAAGCTGGTGTCTTGGCTCATAGGTACGGCAGAATAGCGACAGCGGCCCTGCCTCCGGAACGTCCCCGTGCAATCGCGGCTTGGGGCTATCGCTCGGAGCGGCGTTGCTTGCGCTCGTGAATATCGATGATCAGCGGTACGCCGTCGAGCCCGTAGCGCGCACGGAGCCTGTTTTCGAGGAAGTACGCATAGTCGCGGGTGACCCGATTGCGACGATTCACCTGCAGCGAGAATCGCGGCGGCGAGGCCTCGATCTGAGCGAGATAGAGCAACTTCAGACGCTTGCCCTGACGTGCGGGCGGCTGGCGCTCGGCGACGAGTTCGGTCAGGAAGCGGTTTAGCTGCGGGGTCGGGATCTTCTCCGCCCTCTTGTCGCCCAAGGCGACGGCCTCGTCAAGCACACGGGTGACGTGGCGGCCGTCGAGCGCGCTGATTGTCATCAGTTTGGGACGCAGCCGCAGCTTGGTCGCAACCTTTGCCCGTTCGTGATCAAGCGCGTCCTCGTCAAGCGGAGTCAGGTCCCACTTGTTGAGCGCCATCAGGGTCGCGCAGCCCTCCTGCATTGCCAGTTCGGCGATCCTCAGGTCCTGAGATGTGACTCCTTCGGCTGCGTCGCAGATGACCAGTGCCACATCGGCGCGCTCGACCGCACGCTGGGAACGGAGCACCGTGTAGTACTCAAGGCCGTCGGCGAGCTTCGACTGACGACGCATGCCGGCGGTGTCAATCAGCGTGACCTTGCGGCCGGCAACCTCAATCGGCATATCGATGGCGTCGCGGGTCGTACCGGCGATGTCGCTTACGATCGTCCGCTCCGATCCGACAATGCGGTTCATCAGCGTCGACTTGCCGACGTTCGGTCGCCCGATGATCGCGAGGCGGATCGGCGGATCTTCCTGGTCGTTCTCAAATTCGTCCGCTTCGGGCAGCAGCTTGACGATGCGGTCGAGCAGGTCGCCGCTGCCGAGGCCTTGGGCTGCAGATACGGAGATCGGCTCGCCAAGCCCGAGTCGGTGAAACTCGGCTGCCAGAGGAATGTCGGCGATCGCGTCCGACTTGTTGGCGGCAAGCAGCACCGGCAACCCGGCTCGGCGCAGCAGGTCGGCCATCTCCTCATCGCCCGGTCTAAGTCCGCTCTTGACGTCAACGACGAGGACCGCCAGTTGAGCCTCGGCCAGAGCCGCGTTCGCCTGGTCCCGAATCGAGCCGGCGATCGGGTCGGGGTCGAGCAGGTCCATGCCGCCGGTATCAACGAGCGTGAAGCTTCTCCCGTTCCAATCGCAGTCAAGCTCCTTGCGGTCGCGGGTCACCCCGGCGCGAGCGTCCACGACCGCCTCCCGCGAGCCGCTGAGGCGGTTGACGAGAGAGCTCTTGCCGACGTTCGGGTAACCGACGATTGCAACGCGCGGGCGGCTCATCCCTGCTGCCCCGTCGACGCCGCCGCTCGCGCCATCCCGACGATCCGCTCGACGACCTCGTCGCTGCCAAGCTCCGTCGTATCGAGCACCAGCGCGTCCTCCGCAGCGGTCAGCGGCGAAACTTCGCGCTCGCTGTCCCGACTGTCTCGCATCGCCTGCTCGCCGAGAACCTCGTCGAGGTCGCGGCCGCTTTGCGCCGCCCTGCGGCGAGCCCTCTCGTGCGGGTCTGCCGTGAGGAAGATCTTGACCTCGGCCTGTGGCGCAATCACGGTGCCGATGTCTCGCCCTTCGGCGACCCAGTCACCATTCGCCATCATCGCCTTCTGCCTCGCCGCCATCAGCTCGCGCACTGCGGGATCGGATGAGACCTCGGACGAGAGCGCCGTGATCTCGGCTGAGCGAATCTCGTCGCTTACGTCTTCGCCGTCCAGCCGGACCGACCCTGAGAGCGCAATCTCAATTGAAGCGAGGTCGGCGCGGGGATCCCGCTTGCGGGCCAACGCGACACACCGGTACATCGCCCCGGTATCGAGATAGGTGAAACCGAGTGCGCCCGCAACTGCCTGCGCGACGGTTGATTTTCCGGCCCCGGCGGGTCCGTCGATGGCCACGATCATCGTGACCAACCTAGCGCCGTCGGGTTTTTCAGCTCAGCGCCGAGATGTCGTCGAGGAAGCCCGGGTAGGAAACCGATGCCGCCTCCACACCCAATACTTCGACGCCCTCGCGCGATGCCAATCCTGCAACAACACCGAGCATCGCTATGCGGTGGTCGCCGCCCGCGTCTACGGTTCCGCCGCGCAACCCGCCCGTGCCGCGAACCACGAATCCGTCATCCGTCGCCTCGGCATCGCCTCCAAGATCGTTCAGCGCTGTAACGACCGCGGCAATCCTGTCGGATTCCTTGAGCCGCAGTTCCTCTGCTCCTTCAACCCTGGTCTCGCCATCTGCGAAGCATGCGAGCAGACCGACCAGCGGCAGCTCGTCGACTGAGAGCGGCACCTCGTCCGCAGTGACCGTGGTCGCGCTCAGGGGACCTGCCGTAACGTCGATGTCGTTGACGGGCTCGCTTGACGGAATCGCTCCGACGCTCCGGTCCTGCTCTAGCTCGGTCACGATCACCGCGCCCATCCGAAGCGCAATGCGCAGGAACCCGCTGCGAGTCCAGTTGACGGAGCAGTCCTCAATCAGGATCCTCGAGCCGGGCACGACGATCGCCGCGGCAATGGCGAACGCTGCCGAGGAGGGATCGCTTGGAATCGCAACCTGTTCCGGAAGGGTCAGCTCGTCGGCAGGCGAGATTGTGAGCACATTCCGGTTGCGCGAGATCGCAACGCCGGCGCCGGCGAGGATCCTCTCCGTGTGATCGCGGCTGGGCTGAGGCTC
>WLNX01000014.1 GCA_009699565.1 Actinomycetota bacterium
GCGCGGGGTTTGCGGCCAACCGAGGAATCCGGCCGCGCAGCAGCCGTCAGCGGCTGACCTCCCGTTGGCAACCCGCGCCCAGCGCGCTCCGCGCGGTGTTGACAGAAGGCTCTTTAGATCCAGCCGCTCGGCCCGGATTCCTTTGGCGGGGGCGCTGCTGCTGGGAGTCGCGACTTCGCTGCTGGTGGTCGGTCAGGCAGTCCTTCTCGGGCGGATAATCGCCGCCGCCTTCCCCGGAGGCGAATCGCTTGTCGACGTGCAGGGCGACCTCTGGCTGCTGGCCGGCATCGTCGCAGCCCGCAGCCTCTGCGCTTTCGGCTTTGAGACGTCGGGGCGGCTCGGCGCGCGGCGGGTCGTTGGCGAGCTGCGCGCCCGTCTGACAGCGCAGATGCTGGAGAGCCGCCCGGCCGGCCTGCGCGGGCAGCGATCGGGAGAGCTCGTCACGAATGCCGTTCAGGGGCTCGGCTCGCTCGAGGCCTACTTTGCGCGCTATCCGCCGCAGCTGGTGCTCGCGGTTGTAGTGCCGGTCGTGATCCTGATCTACGTCTTCCCGCACGACTTTGCAGCCGGCGCAATCCTGCTGGTGACGCTGCCGATCATCCCCGTCTTCATGGTGCTGATCGGGCTCGCGGCCCGAACCGCGACCGAGCGGCGCTGGAGGACCCTGTCACTGCTCAGCGCGCACTTCCTCGACGCCGTCAAGGGCCTGCAGACGCTGAAGGCAAACGACCGCGCAGAGCGACAGGTGGAGTCGCTGCGGGAGACAGGCGAGCAGTACCGCCGACAGACGATGGCGACACTCAGGATCGCCTTCCTTTCATCGCTGGTGCTGGAACTCGCAGCGATGATGGGTACGGCGCTGGTCGCTGCAGCGGTCGCGATTCAGCTGATCAACGGCGGGCTCGGCTTCGCAACCGCTCTGGCCGTGCTGCTGCTGGCTCCCGAGCTCTATCTGCCGGTACGCATGGTCGGCCAGCAGTTCCACGCGAGCACCGACGGGCTGACAGCTGCGCAGGCGTGTTTTGAGCTCCTTGACGAGCCGCCGGCCGTCAGCTCGCCCTCTGCGCCGGCCGCGTGCCCCGACCCGCGCGACGGGGCGCTGACGCTCGCGGGCATCGACTTCGGCTACGAAGGCCGAGGCGAGCCTGTCCTAGACGGCCTTGAGCTGCAGATCAATCCGGGCGAGCAGCTCGCGCTCGTCGGGCCCAGCGGAGAGGGAAAGAGCACCGTCGCAGCGTTGATCCTTCGCCTGCTCGACCCTGTGGCAGGGCGGCTGACCTGCAATGGGACCGACCTGCTTGACGTGGACCCCAAGGAATGGCGCCGCCACCTGGCATGGGTGCCGCAGAGGCCGACACTCTTCAGCGGAACGCTCGCCGAGAACGTGCGTCTTGGCCGCCCCGACGCGGACGAGGCCGCGGTGCTGGCTGCCTGCGCGGCGGCGGGACTGGAGCCGCTGCTCAGTGCGCTGCCGCACGGGCTGGAGACGAGGCTGGGCGAAGGAGGAAGACGGCTCTCGGCCGGGGAGACGCAGCGCGTTGCCCTTGCTCGCGCATTCCTGCGCGACGCGCCGCTGCTGATCCTCGACGAACCGACGGCGCACCTTGACGCCGAATCCTCGGCAGCGGTTGGCGAATCGATTGCGCGGCTGTGCGCCGGGCGAAGCGTGCTGCTGATCGTCCACAGGCCCGCGCTGGCCGCGACCGCCGACCGCATCCTGACGCTGCGCAGCGGCCGGACAGTGGAACCGGAGGGGGCGCGATGAGCACCGCCGCTTCCCAGCCGACTGCGAGCGACCGCCGCGGCGCTCTGGCCAGAGCAGCGCGACTGGTCAGCCCGCGGCGCGGCGAGCTCGTGCTGTCGATCGTTCTCGGCGCCGGCGCGATCCTTGCAGCCGTCTCGCTTCTGGCAGTTGCCGGAGTCCTGATCAGCAAGGCCGCTCTGCGCCCGGAGATCCTGACCCTGACGATCTTCACGGTTGGTGTGCGGGCGCTGGCGATTGCGCGCGCGCTGCTTCGCTACGGCGAGCGGCTGGTATCGCACGACTTCGCATTCCGCGTGCTTGCAGATCTGCGGGTGAAGTTCTTCCAGCGACTGGTGCCGCTGGTGCCCGAAGGGTTGCGCGGCGTCCGCAGCGGCGACGTGCTGAGCCGCTTCGTCGGCGACGTCGACACACTCCAGGACCTATACCTGCGGGCGCTCGGGCCACCGCTGATTGCGCTGCTGGCTGTCGCGGTTCTGGCCGCGGCCACGGCGATCGTCCTCCCCGCCGGCGCAGTCGTGCTCGTCGCATCGATGCTGGTTGCGGGACTGGCGCTACCTGCCGCCGCAGCGGCTGCCGCGAGGCGCTCCGGCAGACGCGAGGCGCCGGCCCGGGCCGAGCTGAGCGCCGAGCTGGTCGAGATTGCAAGCGGCGCCGCGGAACTGGCGGTCTATGGGCGCGAAACCCAATGGGCCGAGCGCGTCGAGAACGCCGACCGCGCATTGGCGGCTACCGAAAGGCCTGGCGCCTGGATCAGCGGGATCACGACAGGCGCAGGCGTGGCGATAGGCGGAGCGGCGATGGTCTGCGTTGCCGCCGTAGGAGTTCAGGCCACGGCCGACGGCCGGCTCGACGGAGTGCTGCTTGCCGGGATCGTCTTCCTCACCATCGGCGCGTTTGAGGCCGTTGTCGGACTGCCTGACGCCGCCCAGCGCCTGAGCGCCTGCGCCGAGTCGGCATCCCGCCTTGAGACGGTCACGGAGGCGCCGATCCCGGTCAACGACCCCGCGGTGCCAGAGCCGGTTCCATCCGGCGGACCGCTGAGCTTTGACGGCGTCAGCGTCGTCTTCGAGGGGCGCAGTCAGGCGGCGCTTAGCGGCATCACCCTGTCACTCGGCCGCGGCCGGCGAATTGCCCTGGTTGGACCAAGCGGCGCCGGCAAGAGCACGCTCGCCTCGTGCGCGGTCCGCTTCCTCGACCCAACCGACGGCCGCGTCAGCTACGGCGGAGTCGACCTGCGCGAACTCGGTCAAGACGCGCTGCGCCGGAAGGTTCGGCTCGTAAGCCAAGACGCTTACCTGTTCACAACCTCGATCGCAGAGAACGTCAGGTTGGCATCGCCCGGCGCTGATGACGAACAGATCGTCGCCGCGCTCGCCCGCGCAGGCCTAGGGCCCTGGATCGCCTCACTGCCGGAAGGGATCGACACTCTCGTAGGAGAGGAGGGAACCGAGGTATCGGGCGGCCAGCGCGGGCGGATCGCTCTGGCGCGCGGTTTCATCGCGCCGGCGGAAGTGCTGATCCTCGACGAGCCGACCGCCAACCTTGACGCCGCCGGGGCGCGCGAGCTGCTGCAGGCGATCGGCTCCGAGCGGAGCGACAGCCGCGCAATGCTCGTTATCACGCACACCGTCGAGGGGCTCGAGGAATTCGACGAGATAATCGTGCTGGAGGGCGGGGTCGCAGTCGAACGCGGAAGCTGGACCGAGCTGATCGCCGCCAACGGCGCGCTCGCACGGCTATCCGCAGCGGCCTGAGCGGCTGCGGACAAAAAGCGACGCGGGCCGAGCCACCTTGGGACCCCTCGCTCCTTCCCATCCCCCATTGCTGGGTTCTGTTCCGGTGAGGGAGGCGCGATCTTACATCCCTGATCGTCGCTCTTTGCGGCTCGGACACCGCGTCTGAAATCCAAGATAGGGAAGCCTCGAAGCGCCGTCAATGGCCCGCGACGGATCACCCCGCTATTTAGGAGAATTTGAACGGCGAACAATCTGCCGACAACGGATTTGGGTTCGCCGTATGCTCGTTTGATGAGCGATACAGCGGTCGAAGACGTCACCTGGCAGGTCGAAGATCTGGTCAACGGAGGGGGGCCGGAGGAGTGCGACGAGCTGCTCGCCGACGCCGACCGGCGCGCCGCCGCGCTGGCGAAGGAGTACGCCGGCAGGATCGCGCGGCTCGACGGCCCCGCGCTGGCGCTGATGATCGCCGAGCTGGCGGTGATCGGAGATCTGGTTGGCCGCGCCGGCAACTACGCCCACCTGCGCTTTGCCGCCGACACCGAGGACCCCGTAAACGGAGCTCTTATGGCCCGCGTTCAGGAACTCGCGACGGCGATTGAGACAAAGCTCGTCTTCTTCGAGCTGGAATGGGCGGAGCTGGACGACGCGCGCGCCGAAGAGCTGATCGCCGCCGACGGCCTGGAGCACGCCCGCCACTACCTGCAGACGATTCGCCGCTACCGCCCGCACCTGCTGAGCGAGGCCGAAGAGAAGCTCTCGGCCGAGAAGTCGGTAACCGGGCGCGACGCGTGGTCGAGGCTCTTCAGCGAGCTGACGAGCGCGATCCGCGTGGAGCTCGACGGCGAGCCTGAGCCGGTTCCGCTCGACCAGGCCCTGAGCCTGCTCCATTCGCCGGACCGCGAGCTGCGCCGCGGCGCCGCCGAGGCCGTAACCCGCTCACTTGAGCCCGGCCTTCGCACGCGGGCCTACCTCTTCAACACGCTGCTCCAGGACAAGGCGACCGAGGACCGCCTGCGCAGCTACCCAACTTGGCTCTCCAGCCGCAACCTCGCCAACGAGGCCAGCGACGAGTCGGTGCAGGCCCTGGTCGAAGCGGTCGAGGGCGCCTACGAGCTGCCGCGGCGCTGGTACCGCTTGAAGGCGAAGCTGCTCGGGCTGGATCGGATCGCCGATTACGACCGTGCGGCGGCGATCGCTCAGGACGACGCCAAGATCGGCTGGGACGAAGGACGCGCGATGGTGCTCGACGCCTACGGCGACTTCTCGCCCGAGCTTGGCGATCTGGCGGCGCGATTCTTTGACGAGCGCTGGATCGACGCCCCTGCCAGGCCCGGCAAGCGCGGCGGAGCATTCTGCGCGTACACCGTCCCGAGCGTGCACCCCTATGTGATGCTGAACTGGACCTCAACCCGCCGCGACGTGATGACGCTCGCCCACGAACTTGGGCACGGCGTTCACGCGGCGCTCGCAATCCCGCGCGGGATCTTCGAGCAGCACACGCCGCTGACGGTCTGCGAGACGGCCTCGGTCTTCGGCGAAACGCTTGTCTTCCGGCGCCTCCTCGACGCCGCCGACACGCCGCAGTCGCGGCTCAGTCTGCTGGCCGAGAACATCGAGAACTCGATCGCGACCGTCTTCCGCCAGACGGCGATGAACCGCTTCGAAGAAGCCGTCCACACCCATCGCCGCGAGCAAGGCGAGCTTTCGGTGGAGGACTTTGCCGGCCACTGGCAGGCGACGCAGGAGCAACTGCTTGGCGACGCGGTCGAGATAACGCCCGACTACCTCTCGTGGTGGAGCTACATCCCCCACTTCATCGGCAGCCCTGGATATGTCTACGCGTACGCCTACGGCCAGCTGCTGGCGCTGTCGGTCTACGGCCAGTACCTGAAGCAGGGAGAAGACTTCGTCCCCGCCTATCTCGAGATGCTCGCCGCGGGCGGGTCGCGCAGCCCCGAAGATCTGGCAAAGATCGCAGGCCTCGACCTCGCCGACCCGGGGTTCTGGAAGTCGGGACTGGAGCTCGTCGCCGGCGAGCTGGAAGAGGCTGAAGCGGCGGCCGAAGAAGTCTTGGCGCAGCGCGGCGACTAGCGGTTCGCTTCTCGCAGAGCGCGGTCCATGTCGCGCTTGGTCTCGCGCTCTTTGATCGCGTGCCGCTTGTCAAAGCGGTCACGGCCGCGCGCAAGGCCGATCTCAACCTTGGCGTGCTGCCCTTTGAAGTAGATCCGCAGCGGCACGATCGTAAGCCCCTTCTCGGCCTGCTGACCGGTCAGGCGGGCGATCTCCTGGCGGGTTGCGAGCAGCTTGCGGACGCGCTCGGGCTCATGGTTGTTGGCTGCAGCCGGCGCGTAGGGCGAGATGTGGCAGTTGTGCAGCCACAGCTCCCCCTCATAGACCTGCGCATAGGCGTCCTTGATCTGAACCAGCCCCTCGCGCAGCGCTTTCACTTCGGTCCCCTGCAGGACGATGCCGCACTCAAGCTTGTCGAGGATCTCGTAGCGGTGGCGCGCCTGACGGTTGGTTGCCACGTCGCCCGCGGCGACCTTCTTCTTTCCGGCTTTGGCCATCGCCAGCGAGCCTAGCGAGCGTCGGGCTCTTCGGCGAGCACCAGATCAACGCGGCCGCGTGCGGTGTCGATGCGGTCAACCTTGACCTTGAGCCGGTCGCCGAAGCGAATCGTCGTTCCGGTTCTGCTGCCGGTCATGATCGTCCCCTGCTCGTTCAGGTCCCACCAGTCGCCCTTGATGCGGCGGACTGGGAGGAAGCCTTCGTGGGCGCCGCCGTCGAAGCTGATGAAGATGCCGGCGTTGATCAGGCCCGTCACCTCGCCCTCGAACGGTTCATCGGGCCCGCGCTCCATCAGCCTGCGCTCGAGCAGGAAGCTGCCGGCGATTGAATCGGCGATGCGCTCGGTGCGGATCGCGTCGCGCTCGCGCTCGCTGGTCCAGACTGCGGCCTCGTCGAGCTCGTCGGCGCGCGGAGGCTTCTCGTCAAAGCCAACGGCGCTGAGCAGCGCTCTGTGGCAGAGCAGATCGGGATAACGGCGGATCGGCGAGGTGAAGTGGCAGTAGTTGCTGAGGCCAAGACCCGCATGGCCGAGGTTGTCTGGCGAGTAGCGCGCCTGCCGCAGCGACCGCAGCACCAAATATGTGAGTCCCATCCGCGCAACACCGGTTCGCTTTACGTGCTCATCAACGGCCAGCGACGCGGCCGCCACGACCTCGCCGGCGTCGGCAGATGAGATGTGCTCGGCCGCGGGTGGCGTGGCGACGTCGAGCGATGCGAGCTGGTCCAGCAGCCGTTGTACCGACTCCGACTCGGGGCGCTCATGGATCCGGTAGAGGGTTGGGATCGCGCGCTCGCAGCAGAGCGTGGCCACGGCCGAGTTGGCGGCAATCATCAGATGCTCGATGAGGCGGTGCGATTCGGTCTGCACGCTGGCAACGGAGTCGGCGACGTGGCCCTGCAGATCGAAGGCAAACTCCGGCTCGACCGACTCGATCGCCAGCGCCGCCCCGCCGGCACGGCGCGCCGCCTCCAGCGCTGCCGACACCTCTCGTGCGGCTGCAAGCGGCTCGCGCCACGGATCCTCGGCCTCTGCCTCGCCGGCGAAGATTTGGTCAACATCCTCATAGCTGAGCCGCTTGTCGGAGCGGATCAGCGAGCGGTAGAAGCTGCTGGCGGCAAGTGCCCCGTCCTCGAATTCGAGTTCTGCCGTGACCGCAAGCCGGTCCTCGCCGGGGACAAGCGAGCAGGCATCGTTGGAGAGCGCTTCGGGCAGCATCGGCTCAACCGCGCCCGGCACATAGACGCTGGTGGCACGTCGCCGCGCCTCGTTGTCAACCGGATCGCCGGGCCGAACGAAGGCGCTGACGTCTGCGATGTGGACCCAGATCCTCGTGCGAGTCGGGCTTAGACGCTCCGCCGATATCGCGTCGTCGAAGTCCTTCGCGGTCGTGGGATCGATCGTGAAGGTGACGAGATCGCGCAGGTCGCGGCGCTGCGGCTCGGGGTGGGGGTGCAGGCGCGCCGCCTCCGCTGCAGCCAGGACCTTCTTCGGAAAGCGCCTGCGCAGCCCGCGGTCGAGCATCAAGGCTTCGACAACGTTGCGGGCGATGTTTGGACTTCCGAGCAGGCGCAGAATCTTTGCGCGGGCATTGCGTGCGCCGCCTCCGGGGGCGGCGATTAGCGCCAGCTTGCCGGCACGGGCCTTGGCCGGTGGCTTGCCGATGCTGATCTGCTGCCCGGGCTCAAAGAACGGATCGCCGACTAGGAACTTGCCGCGCTTCTCCAGCAGCACGACCTGCGGCTGGCCGGCAGGGCGCGGCTCGCGCGGCGGAGGCGTCACTTGGTCACACTGCGGCCGCAGCCGAGCTTCGCCAACGCCGCCTTTAGCGCAACGTCGCTGCGCGAATCGCGCGGCTGCTTGACCAGCAGATCGGGCCTGAGGCCGGCCCCCTGCGAGACGCCCTTGCCTCCCAGGTTGCGCCCTTTTGGTGTGAAGTACTGGCCGGCGGTAATGTCGAGCGCGCCGCCGTTGGAAAGCTCGAGCACTTGCTGGAAGACGCCCTTGCCGAAGGTCTTCTCGCCCACCAGCGTTGCCCGGCCGGAATCCTGAAGGGCGCCGGCGACGATCTCGGAGGCGGAGGCCGTCCCGCCGTTGGTCAGGACCACAAGCGGCGCCTTCGGAACGACTGGGCTGCCGGTGGCGCGTAGCGTCCGCGTTGGGACGCTGCGGCCGCGGGTGGTGACGATCGGACCGCTGCTGATGAATGCGCTGGCCACGAGCTGGGCCTCGTCCACAAGCCCGCCGCCGTTGTTGCGCAGGTCAAAAATGTAGGCCTTAGCGCCGCGCCGCTTGAGCTTCTCCAGCGCGGCGTAGACCTCGGCGTGCGCCCCGGAGCTGAACTGCGACAGCGCGACGATGCCGATCTTCTTTCCGCAGACCGTCTTGAGCGCAGACGCGACGACCGGGACGCTGATTGCTCTCCGCGTGGCATAGACAGTCCGCTCCTCGCCCTCGTGGAGGACCGTCAGCTTGACCTTGGTGCCAGCCGGCCCCTTAACCAGCTCGGAAGCCTCCTCAGTAGTCAGACCCTTCAAAGACTTGCCGTCGGCGGCGATGATCTGGTCGCCGCTTTCGATGCCGACCTCTTTGGCAGGAGAGCCCTTGTAGACCGATCGGATCAGGAGGCCGCGCTTGGTGCTGTCTACGGTCACGCCGATGCCCGTGAAGCGGCTGTTCTGGCTGTCTTCAAACTTCTCATACTGGGCCGGGGTGAAGTAGTTGGAGAAGCGGTCATTGAGGTTCTTGACGGCGCCGCCGATGGCATCATTGGCCAGCTGCCCGGGTGGCAGTTTGCGGTAGTAGGTGTCGCTGATGTCGTTGAGTGCTTCGCGGACGACGATCTGCTCATCCGATCCGACCAGCGCCGCGCGCAGAGGAGCGGGCACGACTTCGGCATTTCGCCCTCCGATCCAGATGCCGACCACGAGCAGCAGAACCGCAGCCAGCACCGAGGCTGCGGCGATTAGTGCTGTGATTGCGATACGGCGTCTTGTCATTGGAATCGGCGCGGCATTGGCCGCTCCCCAGAGGGTAGGGCCGCAGCGGCGGGGCGGGTGCCAGCTTGGCGGCTAGACCTGCAGGAAGCGGCGCAGCGAAATGGCCGAACCCATCGCGCTCACGAAGATGCCGGCGCCCAGCAGGATCGCGACGAGCACGCCAAAGCCGATCGTGCTCGGTGCGGAGAGCAGCGCAAAGTCGCTGACAAGCGGATCGACGAGCGCCACCTTCATCACGCCGAGCAGGAGCACGGCGAGGACCGCTCCCAGCGCGCCCAGAATGACCGCTTCAAGAACGAACGGCCAGCGGATGAAGCCGTCTGTGGCGCCGACCAGCTTCATCACCTGAATCTCGCGGCGACGCGAGAAGACCGAGAGGCGGATCGTGTTTGAGATCAGGAGGATCGAAGCGACGATCAGCAAGGCCGCGAGCAGGCCGGTCGTCAACTTGACCACGCGGGTGGCCGTGAGGATCTTCTCCGTGTTGTCCTTCGACGAGCCCACCGAGTCGATCGAGGGATCGATCGTCGTCCTGCCTCCGCCCGGAGTCTGGGGCTGGATTGCGCTAACGAGAGCCAGTGCGTTGTCCGGGTTGGTTGGAGTTACGCGCAGCGTGTCCGGCAGCGGGTTGGAGCCGAGCAGGTCGTAGGCTTCCGGGTTCTTGCGGCGCTCCTTGGCGTAAGCGGCGCTCTTGCTGACGTACTGAACGGACTTGACGCCGTCGATCTTGTTGACCTGGGCCAGCACGCGCTGCGCATCTGCAGGGGTGGCGTCGCTCTTCATGTAGACGTTGACGATCACCTGACCGCGCACGTCGTTGGCGGCGCCCGTCGTCGCTTGGACGATCGGAATGAAGACGCCAAGCACGAGCAGTGTCACGAGCACCGACGCGAGAGCGGCGAAGCTTGGCACGGCGTTGCGAGCGATCGAGGTGAATGCCTCGCGGGTGAAGAAGCCGAAGTTCATCAGTCTCGGAATGCCTCGTCGAAGTCGTCGCCGGGCTCGCGCGGGGAGTCTCCCCTGCGCGGCTCGGGAGAAGGCTCGCGCAGGAGCGCGCCAAACTCGGCCGTGGTCATGTCGGTCGGGGCGTAGCGCCCACCAATCTCATCGCGAACGATCACGCCTTCGGCCAGCTCCAGGACTCGGCGACGCATGCGGTCGACCATCGTCGAGTCGTGGGTGGCGACAAGGACCGTCGTCCCTGTGCGGTTGATCCGGTAAAGCAGCTGCATGATGCCGATCGACGTCTCCGGGTCGAGGTTGCCGGTTGGCTCGTCGGCCAGCAGCAGCGGCGGCGCATTGACGAATGCTCGGGCGATGCTGACGCGCTGCTGTTCGCCGCCGGAGAGCTGGTCCGGATAATGGTGGAGCTTGGTGGCAAGTCCCGTGAGACGGAGGATGTCCGGCACCTTTTCGCGGATGCTGCTGCGCGAGCTGCCGGTTACCTGCAGCGCGTAGGCGACGTTCTCATAAACGGTGCGGTCGGAGAGCAGCTTGAAGTCTTGGAAGACGACCCCGAGGTTGCGCCTGTAGAAAGGGAGCTGCTTCTTGCTGAGCTCGCCAAGATCGCGGCCGGCGACGAGGATCTTCCCCTCGTCCGGTTCAAACTCCTTGATCAGCAGGCGCATCAAGGTTGACTTGCCTGAACCGGTCGGGCCCACGAGGAAGACAAATTCGCCGCGACGAATCGTGAAGGTTGCACCGCGCAGGCCGGCTTTGCTGCTGTCGTAGCGCTTGGTTACGCCGCGGCACTCGATCGCGTTTGCCGGATCGCCCGGGCGGCCGGACACTCCCTCGGCATCCTTGCGCTGCGCAGCCTGCGAATCGCGCAGGCGCAGTTCTTTCTCGGTCGCAGCCATCGTTCCCTTCATTAGCCGCCGGCGGTCGGACTCCTGCCACAGGGCGAAGTTGCAGGGGAGGTTGCAGTGGAGCCCGCATCCGGCGTCGCTATCGTCATCGAATGGCTCAAATCTCAAGCTCAACCGCCGCCAACGGACTGCCCGTCCACCGAATCGCGATTCCCGGCACCCGCGCGACCACAATCCTCGTCGCATTCGACGCCGGAGCCCGGACCGAACACGCTGAAGAGAACGGGATGGCGCACTTCCTCGAGCACCTCGTGTTCAAAGGCGGAAAGATTTATGACGACTACCGCAAGGTCAACGAGACCGCCGAGCGGATGGGCGGTTCCCTAAACGCCTACACGAGCCACGACCTCGTCGCCTTTCACATCACGGTCCGCGCCGAGTCGGCCGTCGAAGCGATCGACCTTCTGACCGACTTTGTCGGCCGTCCGAAGCTGGACAGCGATGAGCTGGACAAGGAGCGCGGCGTCGTCATTCAGGAGATCCAGCGCTACAAGGACGAGCCTTCGTCGGTCGCCGGCGACCTGATTGAACGCGCCGGGTTTGGCGACCATCCCCTCGGGCGGACCGTACTGGGCCCCGAGGAGCACCTTGAGACCTTCTCGCGCGAAGCGATCGTGGCCTTCCGCGAGCGGCGCTGGTCGGGCCAGCGCGGCGGCGCCTTCATCGTCGGCAACCTTGAGCATGTTCCCGGAAACGGTGCAGTTGACGACTACTTCGGCCGATTTCCATCGCTCCCCGCGCCCCCTGCCGCAGAAGCGCCTGCTCCATTCGTGCCGCAGACGATCATCGAGGAGCGCGACAGCAACCAGTCGCACCTGCGGATGCTCTACCAGCCCGACCTTGACCCGAAGGACATCGAGCAGCGGATTGCGTTCGGGATCTACTCGACTCTGCTGGGCGGCTCGATGGGGTCAAGGCTCTTCGACGAGATCCGCGAGCAGCGCGGCCTCGCCTACTCGGTCTTCTCGATGGCTCACGTGGCGGGCGACTACGGTGCGCTGGTGCTCGGGGCGGGGCTTGAATCGGCGAAGGCCGGAGAGGCTTTCACGAGGATGAAGGAGATCGTCGGCGAGCTTGCCGCCGACGGGCCGACCGAGGAGGAATTTGAGCGCGCCCGGGCTTATGTCGCTGGGCGCCGCGTGCTTTCGTTTGAGAACACCAACGCGGTCGCCGGCTATGCCGCGGGCAAATCGATCGTCCATGGCGAGAGCTTTGATCCCGACGATGCAATCGCCGCGATCGATGCCGTGAGCTACCCGCAGGTCGTTGAGGCTGCACGCCGTGTCGACCCTGAGATGCTGTCAATCGCGTGTGTAGGACCCCACACTTCAAGCGAATTTGAGTAGCCCGCAAGAAACTTGCGGCGCCCGCGTCACATTTGGGGCGTAGAGTTGTCTGTAGTTCAGGAGCACTGGTGACACCTCATTTTTCCGTATCCCTGCTCGGGACCCAGTCGGACGAGCGGCTTTCGTCGCTCGCTGGCGCTGGGCACGAACGCGCCTTTGAAGCGATCGTTGAGCGCTATCGCAAGCCGCTCAGCCGGTACGCGACGCGCTTTGTTGGCGAGGCACGGGCTGAAGAGGTTGTCCAGACCGCGTTCCTAAGCGCCTGGTCGGCGCTTTCCTCCGGAACCGAGGTCCGCGATCTGCGGCCTTGGCTCTATCGCATAGTCCATAACGGAGCCCTGAACGCCATGCACCGAGCCGAAACCAATGACAGCGAACTGATCGAAGCAGCCGACGGGGCGATGGGTCCCGACGCGATCTTTGAACAGAGCGAAGCGGTCCGTGAAGCGCTCGGCATGATTGCCGATCTTCCTGAGCGCCAGCGCGCCGCGCTGCTGGCGGTAGCCGTCGACGGCCGCGCGCACTCCGATGTTGCACTCGACCTAGGCGTCAGCGATGCCGGTGTCCGTCAGCTCGTTCGCCGCGCGCGAGTTCAGTTGCGAACCGCCGCGACGGCTCTCACGCCGCTCCCACTCGCAATGTGGCTCGCCAACGGCCAGCGCGGCGCGGCCGCGCACGCTGATCTGACCCACCGGGTCGCCGAGATGCTCGGCGACGGGGGCGGCACCGCACTCGCGAGCCGCGCAGTCAAGGCCGGCGCGGTTGTCGTCTCAATCACCGCCGTTGCTGCTGCAGCTCCCGAGGTTGGGCACGTGATCAACCACTCCAGCGGCAGCCAACGGGCTCGCGCAGCGGTAGCTGTCGAACCCGGCAACGGAACTGCTGTCGGACTCGGTGGCCCGGCCGGGGTTGTCCTGGCCGCAAGGCCAACAGACTCCGCAGGCGGCAAGCGGTTCGTCTTCGGCGCCGCGCCGCGCGGTTCGCAGGGATCCCCCGGAGGCGCGCAGCGACCGCCGCAGACAGGCACCTCTGGAGACGACGGTCAGGGCGCGGCCGACCAGATGCCCGGCACCGGCACCGGACGTGGAGGCGGCAGCGGCAGCGGCAGCGGCAGCGGCAGCGGCAGACGCGATGGCGGCCTTGGTGGCGGCCTTGGTGGCGGCGGCAGGAACCGCGGAGGAAGCGGCGGCGGTCGCGGAAACCAAGGCGGATCCGACGACTCCGGCGACAACGTCACCAGCTCGCCTTCAAACCCCTCAACCGGAGGGGGCGGCGGCAGGAACGGCGGCGGAACTGGACGAGGCCGCAATGCCGGCGGGAAGGGCAACGGCGGTGGCAGGAACGGCGGCGGACAGGCGACTGGCGGCAACGGTGGCGGGAAGGGCAACGGTGGCGGCAGGAACGGCGGCGTCAGGAACGGCGGCGGCAAGGGCGGCGTCGGCGCTCAAGACTTCTCAGGCGACGACTACAGCGGCGACTGAACCCGCCCGCTGCGCTCCTTCTAGGGGTTGATCGCGACCATCCGCTCGATCGGAACCCTCGCACGCTCGGCAACGTCGGCTGCGACCTTGACCTCTCCGGTGCCATCGCGCAGGCTGTCGCGGAGCTTCTCAAGCGTGATCATCTTCATGTAGCGGCAGCTCGCCTCCGCATTAGCCGGGATGAAGTTGATGTCGGGGGCCGCCTTCCTCAGCGGGTAGAGCATTCCAACCTCAGTGGCGACGATCACGTCGCGCGGCGCGCCTTCGCTCTCGGCCTTGGCCGCGTAGCCCATCATTCCACCTGTTGAGAGCATCTTCACTCCCTCGCTGTCAACGTCGCCGGCGGCTACGTATTCCATCACCGACGTGACGCAGCCGCACTCCGGATGAATCAGGAAGTCGGCGCCGGGATGCTCGCCTCGGACCCGCGTGATGTCGTCCGGGCGGATTCCCGCGTGAACGTGGCACTCGCCATCCCAGATGCGCATCCGCTCGTGGCCGGTGACCTTCTGAACGTAAGCGCCAAGGAACATGTCGGGGCCAAAGCAGATCTCGGTCTGCGGACCGTGCTCGCGGACGATGTGCTCGACAACAGCGACGGCGTTCGATGAGGTACAGCAGTAGTCGGTGACGGCCTTGACCGCGGCCGTCGTGTTGACATACATCACCGTGACGGCCTCGGGGAAGCGCTCCTGCCACTCGATCAGCTGCTCGGCGGTAATCGAGTCTGCGAGCGAGCAGCCGGCGTCGAGGTCCGGCAGCAGGACGGTCTTGTCGGGCGCCAGAATTGAAGCCGTCTCGGCCATGAAGTGGACGCCGCAGAACGCGATCACAGCGTTCTCAACCTTCGCCGCCTGCTGCGAGAGGCCGAGCGAGTCGCCAACGTAATCGGCGACGTCCTGGATCTCGGGGACTTGGTAGTTGTGCGCAAGGATGATCGCGTCCCGTTGCTTGGCCAACTCGCGCACCTCGTCCTGAAGGCGGGAGACTGCGACCGGGTCGGCCTCGGGCTCCGGAGCCATCGGCAGCGGCACCGAGCTCATCGTTCGACCTCCACCGTCAGCGACAGGTCCAGAGCAGCGGCTGAATGCGTGATCGCGCCCACTGAGATGAATTGTACGCCGCTCGCAGCGACATCGGCGACCGTGTCGAGCGTGATGCCCCCGCTGGCCTCAAGCTCCGCCCTGCCGTCAACCTGAGCGACCGCATCGGCAAGCGCGGCCGGGCTCATGTTGTCGAGCAGCAGCCGATCGGCGCCGGCCTCGACTGCCTCGGCGACTTCGTCCGGGTTGGTGCACTCGACCTCCAGCAGCAGCGAACGGTCAGCCTGCCTCGCGGCCGCCACCGCAGCCGTGATGCCACCGGCGACGCGGATGTGGTTCTCCTTGATCAGGTAGGCGTCCCAGAGGCCAATCCGGTGGTTGGAAGCGCCACCCGCACGGACCGCGGCCTTCTCGAGCAGCCGCATGCCGGGGGTTGTCTTGCGGGTGTCGAGGATCGTCACCGAGCTTCCCTCAACCGCCCGCACGTAGCGGGCCGCCGCGGTGGCAACGCCGCTCAGATGGGCGAGAATGTTGAGCGCGGTCCGCTCAGCTGCGAGGAGTGCGCGAGCGTCGCCCTCGGCCCGCAGAACCGGACCCGCTTCACGCCAGACGCCCTCCTCTGCAAGCGGCTCGAACCGAACTGCAGGATCGAGCGTCCCAAGCGCCGCTTCGGCGGCCTCGATTCCAAAGATCACTCCCGGCTGCTTCTGCGTGACCGTTGCCAGCGCGATGCTGCCTTCGGGGATCGTCGCCATTGCCGTGCGGTCGCCGTCACCGACGTCCTCGGCCAGCGCGCGCGAGATCAGGTCGCTCAACTCCTGCCGCGTCGCTTGGTCCATCGTTCAAGCCTAGAGAGTTCGGGGTCGCTCAGTCCTCGGCGAGCACCGCGACGGTGCCAAGACCGGGGTCGCTGGCGCCGTGCAGACGCGAACCGGCCGCGAGAATCTCGCGAAGGTGCGCCACCACCTCGGCGGTCACCCGCTCTCCGGGCAGCAATGCGGGAATTCCCGGCGGATACCCGGCGATCGATTCGCATGAGATCCGGCCGACCGCATCATCAATTGCGACGACCTCGGCCTTGCCAAGGAATGCCTCTCGGGGGGGAACAACGCAACCTCCCGACGGAGCGGGCCGGCGGATTGGAGTGATCGGCTCGCTTGGCTTGGCGACCGCGGAGACGGTTTCCTCGACTCCTTCGACGAGCCGGTTCAGCCGCTCGCGCGACTCGCCTGGACCGGCCATGAAGACGGCGGTCGCGTGTGTCGCCATCTCTGCATGAATGTCGTGACGCGAGCGCATCGCCTCGGCAAAATCAAGGCCGGTTAGGCCGACTGCACGCACGTCAATCACGATCCGCAGCGGATCAAAGCCTGCGATCCCAGGCCTGCCGACAAAACTCTCATCAACCAGTTCAATCAGCTCAATCTGAGCGAGCCGTCCGCGGGTCTCGGCGAGCAGTTCGATCGTCTCGGAAAGGATCTCCGAGCCCCGGGTCGCGAGCTGCCGGCGGGCGGCGTCGAGCGAGGCGATCAGGAGCGTGTTCTGGCTTGTTGAGCGAAGAATGCGAATCGCACGGACCAACGCCTGCTCGTCGATTCTCTCGTCGCTGCAGAGGTGGAGGATTGCACTCTGCGTCATCGAGCCGCCCAGCTTGTGAGTGCTGGTCAGCACAGCGTCGGCTCCGAGCCCGACTGCACTTGGCGGCAGCAGCGGGCTGAAGCCCAGATGGGCTCCCCAGGACTGGTCGACGATCAGAGCGACTCCTGCCCCGTGGGCGACCTCGACGCATCCAGCGATGTCAGCCGTCAGCCCGTAGTAGGTGGGCGAGACGATGAATGCAGCTTTGACCTGCGGGTTCGCAGCAAGCAGCCCGGCAAGTCGCGCCGGCTCTACGCCAAGCGCCATCCCGAGGTCCTCGTCGTACTCGGGTTCGATGAAGGTCGGGA
>WLNX01000140.1 GCA_009699565.1 Actinomycetota bacterium
GGTCGCCAAATCGCGGGGCAAGCCTGTTGACCAGAACGCGCTGCCCCACCTGAAGCGTTGGAACCATCGACTCGCTGGGGATCCGATACGGCTTAACAACCAAGGCCTGAATTAGAAGCGCGAGGCCGAGCGCAACGGCGACGATCACGACCAGTTCGAGAACCGAGCTCCCGGCCGACTTCGAGCGTTCTTGCCCTTCGTCGTTCACGCCGCGTCGCTGGAGGAACTCTCGCTGCCGTCTTCTGCTGGCTGCGCGTCCTCCTCGGCTGCCGGCGAAGCGTCGCCCTCCGGCTGAGCTGCGTCTTCGGCGTCCGGAGCGACGTCGGCCGAGGCGTCGACCTCGGGTGCCTCTTCGGCCTTCGGTGCCTCGTCTGCGGCGGGCTGCTCGGCGGCTTCTGCCGAGTCATCTGTTTCGTTCTCCGCCAAGACGGCGACTTCATCGGACTGGTCGCCCGCGGTCTCCGTCTCAACTTCAACCTCGGCGGCGTGAACGAGACCCGGCGCGATCTCCTCTTCGGGACCGAAATAGCCGCGCTCGCGGACACGAGCGCCCTTCCCTACGCGGTCGCGCAGGTAGTAAAGCTTTGCTCGGCGGACATCGCCTCGTGAAGTGACCTCGATCTTCTCGATCTTCGGCGAATGGAGCGGGAACGTTCGCTCTACGCCGACGCCGAACGACTGCTTACGGACGATGAACGTCTCGCGGGCGCCGTTGCCCTGACGCGAGATGACGATGCCCTCGAAGACCTGCGTACGGCGACGCTCGCCCTCGACCACCTGGAAGTGGACTTTGACTCGGTCACCCGGGTTGAACTCGGGGACGCGGCGCAATTGTGCGCGTTCAAGATTGTCGATGACTGTGCTCATAGCGAAGGGGCCCGCGTGTTTTCGGTCTGAAAGCCGGCAACTAAGGGACGTTGCAACCGAACGGACCTCGTCAGGATAGCGGAGCGTCGTTGGAAGCCGCACCGCGCTCCCTGCTTCGGTCCCGGCGCCACTGGCGGATCTCCTCGTGATGACCGGACAGAAGCACGTCGGGAACCCCCCAGTCGCGGAACTCCGCGGGCCTCGTGTAGTGCGGATATTCGGGGTCTCCCTCCAGCGCGTCGCTGAACGATTCTTCCACTGCCGAATCGGCGTCTCCTAGCGCGCCGGGGAGCTTTCGCATGATTGCGTCGCAAACCACCATCGCCGCGAGCTCGCCGCCGGCGATGACATAGCGACCAATTGAAACTGCGTCGCTGCAGTAATGCTGGACGATCCTCTCGTCAAATCCTTCGTAGCGGCCGCACAGGAGCGTTATCTCCGGTTCGGCTGCCAGTTCATTGACGAGCGCCTCGTCCAACACGCGCCCTCCAGGCGTTAACGCAATTACCCGGCGTTGTCGAGGAAGCTCGACAGGGTCAACCCCGTAGAAGCCGCGCAGGGCAGCGTCCATTACGTCGACTCTCAGGACCATCCCGCTCCCCCCGCCGAAAGGCGTGTCGTCGACCTGCCCTCCACTAAGTGGCGTGTGCTCGCGCAGGTCAAGAGCGCGAAGGCGGTTGCCGCGTGCAACGGCGTTGGAGACGTGGCGCTGCTCCGCAAACCATTCAAACCACTGCGGGAAGAGTGTTACGACGTCGATGTTCATGGCTTTAGCTTGCTCCCAGGAAGGCAAGGTTGACGTCGATCGTTCGGCTCCCAACATCGACCTCCCTGATCGCTTCACTGACCATCGGAATGAGCAGCTCGCTCCCGTCTTCCCTGACGACCTCGAGAACCTCACATGACGGGAGTACAAGCAGCCTTGCAACCTCGCCTACCCGAGCATCACCGTCTTTGACTGCGCAGCCCTCCAATTCCTCTGCCCACCACTCGCGCTCGCCGAGCGACGGCGCCTGTGCGAGTTCGCAGAAGAGCGCCCGACCGCGGAGAGACTCCGCCGCCTCCGGAGTGGAGACCCCGGTAAGTCTGACTATTGGCTTGGCGTCGGTGCCTGCGCGGCGCTCGATCACGAAGTCATTGCGCTCAACACGCATAGTCGCTCCGATCTCGAGCAGCACTGGGCGCGGGCGCGTTACGTAGAAGCTCCCGTCCAGTCCATGCGGCCGCCCGACCCGGCCGGCTTGGAGCCATTGCTCTGGCGCGGTTGGCACGTCAGTCGACGATGTCGACCAGAACGCGGCGCTCTTCGCGCACAGCAGCGGCCTTCATCACGGTGCGCAGAGCATTCGCTGTGCGCCCCCCGCGTCCGATCACTTTGCCGTAGTCGTCCTCGCCGACGGTCAGCTCGAGAACGAGGGTCCCGTCGTCGTCGTCGAATTGCTCGACGGCGACTGCGGACGGGTCATCGACAAGAGCCCGCGCCAGATACTCGAGCAATTCGCGCATTGGTGCTAGGCGGAGACTGCGATGCCTTGGGTGTGCAGCAACTTGCGGACCTGACGTGTTGGCTGCGCGCCCTTGTCAAGCCAAAGCTTGATCCTGTCCTCATCGAGATTGATTGTCGAAGGGTTGGTCTGGGCGTTGTACTGCCCGACAACTTCGATGAAGCGGCCGTCGCGCGCCGAGCGCTGGTCGGCAACAACAACTCGCCAAATTGGGTTTTTCTTGCCGCCCACTCGCGTGAGCCTCAGTCGTACGGCCACAGGTTCCTCTCAAATTGCACAGAACGTCAGCGTCAGAGGGTAGCGGTGCGTCCGCGCTTAGGCGTGGACGTGCCCCAAATCCCTGTCTTCAGGGGCCTCGACCAGCGCCACAGCGCCGCGCACGCCAACGACCTGGACCTCTGTTCCGGGCGCGAAGGTGCGCCTCTCGTCAAGCGCACGCGCGGTCCAAATCTCGCCATCGATCTCAATGACTCCGGTCGCATGATCGTTGGCAACGTGCTCCTCGACTACCCCGAATTGCCCGACCACAAAGTCATGCTCGGCTCCGCCGGCAGCAAAGTCCAAGCGATCGCGCCTCAGAAGCGGCCGCACTGCGAGGAGCGTCATGATCGCCACCCCGACAGCCACGACAGCCAGGACCAGGGGGTCGGCGCCGATCAACGTGCCGATCGCCATGACAACCGACGCCGCGGCGAGCGGGGCTAGGTAGAGACTCTCTGTGAGGATCTCGGCGAGAGCGAAAGCGGCGGCGACAAGAAGCCAGACAACAGGAGTTGACATTGAAGTCAGTCTACCGAGCCAACCGAGCCGCAGAGTGGCGCTTAAGCGGCTTCGACGACTTCAGCCGGGAGCTTACGGCTGATTACCTTGGAGACTCCGTCGCCGCCCATGGACACCCCGTAAAGGGCGTCCGCAGCCTCCATCGTGCGCTGCTGGTGTGTCACCACGATGAACTGAGCCCTGTCCCTGTAGAGCCTTAGGAGCTCGAGGAAGCGGCCGATGTTCAGATCGTCAAGCGCGGCTTCGACCTCGTCGAGAATGTAGAACGGGCAGGGCTTGGCGAGGAAGACCGAGAAAAGGAAGGCGATTGCAGTCATCGACTTCTCACCACCCGAGAGGAGAGTCAGCCGCTTGGCCGACTTCCCGGCTGGCGTGATCTCGATCTCAACGCCGAGGTCGTCCTCGGGCTCGCCGGTCTCGCGCTCGGCTTGGGCATCGGCTTCGGCCTCGGCGGCGTCGGCGCGGGCGGCAGCGTCGTCTCCGTCGCCTCCGCCGAGCACCGGCTTCGGACCCTGCTCCTCGCGAACCAGTCGCAGCCGTCCGCGTCCACCGGGGAAGCAGTGGGCGGCCAGCTCTTCAAAGTTCTTGGCCGCAGCCTCGAAGGTCTCCTCAAAGGCCTCACGAATTTGGCGGTCGGTATCGCGGATCAATGTCCGCAGCTCGCGCATCGCGATCTCGAGATCGTTGCGCTGGGCCTCCAGCGTCTCAACATGCGCGAGGGCCTCTTCGTACTGCGCCTTCGCAAGTGGATTGACCGGCCCGATCTGCTCCCGGCGGCGCTCCAGCCGCGCAATGCGCTCCCGGAGGGCCTCCGTCTGTTCTGGCTCCAGGGCCTCTTCAGCGGGCTCCGCCTCGAGCCCGAGCAGCTCGGCCAGGCGAACCAATTCCGCCTCGGTCTCGGCGTGCTGGTCACGAGACTGCTGAGCGCCCACTTCGGCCCCGGTGACGCTTTCACCGGCGGCGTTGAGGCGGGTTTGAAGTTCGGCGCCGAGCTGGGCGCAGGCTCGCAGTTCGTCGGTGACGCCGGCGCTGTCAAGTCGATCGGCTTCAAGCTCCGCCTCAAAGCCAGTCACGCGCATAGAGACGGCCTCGGCCGCGGCAGCGAGCGATTCCTCGAAGCGGTTGAACAGCGGCACCAAGTCAATGTCGTAGCTGATCGCGCGTTCCAGAGTGAGGATCAGCCGCTTGCGATCCTCGCGCTCCGCGGCCGCTTGCTCGGCAACGCGGCGCTCTGCCGCGAGTTCGCCTTCAAGCTGAGCTCTCGCAACGGCCCCTGCCCCCTGCTCCGGAGCAGCGCGTCGCTGCTTGAGGATCCACTCAGCCCTGCGCTCTGCCTCAGCAGACTCCGCGGCCTCCCTGCGCGCGGTCCGCGCTGACTCGTCAGCCTTGAGCAGCGACTGCTCGGCGGCCTCGCGAGCCTGCGCTGCCAGGCCGACAGCGTCCTTCGCCGAGTCGGCCAGCGCTGACGCTTGAAGCTGGGAAGTCGCGAGAGCCTCGCGCCGGTGACGCTCGGCGAGTACCTGCTCGCCGCTGTCCTTGGCGCCTTGGCGAAGCTCTCCGGTTGCGGCGTTCCAAGAGCGCCCCTCGGCTGTCACCGCGACGCCTTCGAAATCAACGGGCAGCTCCGAAAGCGACTCGACCAGCCAGGCCCCGCCCAGCAGGCGGCGACCGACGTCGGCATTTGCTCCGCCGGTGATGCAGCCGGCCAGCGGGCGCGCCGACTGAACCGGCGGCCGGGCAGCGGAACCGTGCGACTGCGCATTCGCTACGAGCGCCGTGCCGCCCTGGTCGCCGAGCCTCGTCAGGAGCTGCTCGCCGCTGCTGCGGTCGTCAACGATCGCCGCCCTCAGCCGAGCCCCAAGAACACTGGCGACCGCCGCTTCAAAGCCTTTCTCGACCTCGAGGCTGGCCGCCAAGGA
>WLNX01000141.1 GCA_009699565.1 Actinomycetota bacterium
CGACGCAGGCGACGTCTACACGATCCGCGTTGCCGTCGGTCAGGACGCAACTCCAGGCGGTTCCGGCGACCCCGCCAACGACACTCCCGATGCTCCCCTCGCTCCAGGCGACCGCGCCCGGGTCACCTCGAAGGGCATCGCGATTGCCCCGGAGAACGCCCCCAAGGAAGTCCAGCAGATCATCGCCGCAGGCAACCGCATCGCCTACAAGCCGTACCTCTGGGGCGGCGGTCACGGACGCTGGATCGACAGTGGCTACGACTGCTCCGGCTCGGTCAGCTTCGCGCTTCGCGGCGCCGGACTGCTCAGCAGCCCAAGGGCCTCGTACGACTTCTTCAACTACGGCAGCGGCGGTAAGGGCAAGTGGGTCACGCTTTACACCAACTCCGGCCACATCTACATGACGGTCGCCGGAATTCGCTTTGACACCAGCGGCCGCGGCAGCAACGGTTCGCGCTGGCAGCGGGCGATGCGCTCGTCGAGCGGCTTCAAGGTTCGTCACCCCAACGGCCTCTAACAGCTACTAGTCATCATCGCGCGGCGGTTTTCGGCCGCGCTTGTGCTCTGAGCGCTGACGCTTCTCCTTGAGGCGCCTCTCCTTCGAGCCCCTGCTGGGGCGCGTCGGGCGGCGCGCTCGCTGAGTCTTCAGCGACTCAACCAGCTTCTCCCGCAAGCGATCGACGGCAAGCTCTCGATTGCGCGTCTGGCTGCGCGCGTCCTGGGCGATCGCGCGCACTACCGGGCCGCCGCAGCGCTCGACGATCAGTTCCCGCTGGCGCTCGCTGAGCGACTCCGACTCGCGGACGTCGAAGATCGCTTCTACGCGCGAGTCGGTGACGTTGGCGTGCTGACCGCCCGGCCCCGACGAGCGGCTGGTCCGGAACTGAATCTCCCGCAGCGGGATTCGCAGCCCTCCGTTGATCACGATCGGATCGTCCACGAAGGTGATGCTAGGGAGCGCCGCTGACTAGTCTGTGGCTATGACCGATACCGCAACCACCGCCTACTCAATCCCGCAGGAGTTCATTGACTTCCGCGAAACGATCCGCCAGATCACCGAAGAGCAGATCGCTCCGCGCGCGCACGACATTGATGCCAGCGCCGAATACCCGTGGGACATCCGCAAGCTGCTGGCCGAGAACGACATCCTCGGCCTCCCGTTCGAGCCCGAGTACGGCGGCACCGGGACCGGTTCGCTGATGCTCAGCATCGCAATCGAAGAGATCGCCAAGGCCTGCGCATCGTCGGCTCTGATTCTGATGGTTCAGGATCTCGGAACGCTTCCGATCCAGCTGTTCGGCAGCGAGGAGCAGAAGCAGCGCTTCCTGCCGAGCTGCGCGACCGGGGAGAAATCGCCTGCCTTCGCGCTGTCCGAGCCCGAGGCCGGTTCCGACCCTGGCTCTATGCGCACGACCGCCAAGCTTGACGGCGATCACTGGGTCCTCAACGGGTCCAAGAACTGGATCACCAACGCTGGTGTCGCCGACTTCTATGTCGTGATGGCATCAACCGACCGAGAGAACCGCCGGATCGGCGCGTTCATCGTCGAAGCCGACAGCGATGGCCTCTCGATCGGCAAGCTTGAGAAGAAGATGGGCATCAAGGGCTCGCCGACCGGATCACCGGTCTTCGATGACGTCCGCGTGCCTGCCGCGAACGTAATCGGAGACCCGCACAAGGGCCTCAGCGTTGCGCTGGGCGTGCTTGAGCGGACGCGCCTTGGAGCTGCAGCCCAGGCCGTCGGCATCGCTCAGGGTGCGATCAACTACGCCAACGAGTACGCCAAGGAGCGGATCACCTTTGGCAAGCCGATCCATGAGCATCAGGGGATCGCATTCAAGCTTGCTGAGATGGAGGCCCGCACCGCCGCCGCCCGTGAGCTGACCTACCGGGCTTCGGCCGCTGCCGACCGCAGCGAGCCCGGGCTCGCGAAGCTGACTTCGATGGCCAAGCTGGTCGCGTCGGACACGGCGATGTGGGTGACTACCGAAGCCGTTCAGGTGCTCGGCGGCTATGGATATGTGAGCGAGTATCCGGTCGAACGAATGATGCGCGACGCGAAGATCACACAGATCTACGAAGGAACGAACGAGATCCAGCGGATCGTGATTTCGCGGGCGATGAGGTAGGACTCAGCAGCGATGCCAAGCCCTTCACGCATCGCTGTAGCGTCGACCGTCGCGCTCTCCGCTGGGATCTCAGTCTCGGTGCTGCTGGGCGGTTTCAGCATCAACCCGACGTTCCATCTGATTCAGGTGCTGGCCGTCGGGATCACGGTCGCGGCCGTCATCTTTGGCGGCGCGATCTTCGCCGCATTCAAGCTCTCCGACTACACCAGCCCGGAATCGGAGGAGGAATTCGAAGCGCTGGTGATTGAGAGCGAGCGCCTGGCGTCCGAAGGGCTGGCCGCCGACCCGGACGAGGAGGCGTTCCTTGAGCTCGATCCGTTCAACGACGAAGACTTCGAAGAGCTGGTCCGCGACGCGCTCGACGACCTGCCCGACCTGCTGCGCGAAGCGCTGAAGCGAAACGTCGCGGTCGTGATCTCAAATGGCGGCCGGCGCCAGCGCGCCTACGGCCTCTACCAAGGGGACGGGGCGACGCGCGACAACTATCCCGACCGCATCGTCATCTTTCGCGACACACTGCGCCGCGACTTCGGCCACGACCCTGAGCTGCTGCGCGAGCAGGTCGTCGTGACCGTGCGCCACGAGCTCGCCCACCACATCGGGTTTGACGAGCTCGGGGTGCAGGGCCTCGGACTTTGATCGGCTCCTAGCGGGGAGCCATCCGGATCGCGCCGTCGATCCGGATCGTCTCGCCGTTAATCATCGGGTTCTCGACGATCTGCTGGGCGAGCTGTGCGTACTCCTCCGGGCGGCCAAGGCGGCTCGGGAACGGCACCTGGGCGCCGAGAGCAGCGCGCTGCTCTTCCGGCAGGGCGCCGAGCAGCGGCGTGTCGAACAGGCCGGGGGCGATCGTGTTGACGCGGATCCCCTTGTCGGCAAGGTCGCGCGCGGCGGGAATCGTCATCCCAACGACCGCGCCCTTCGAAGCCGAGTAGGCGATCTGGCCGACCTGGCCCTCAAAGGCCGCGACGGAAGCCGTGTTGATGCAGACGCCGCGCTCGCCCTCCGCATCGGGCTCGTTGTTGCTGAGCATGCTGAAGGCCGCTAGCCGCATCAGGTTGAAGGTGCCGATCAGGTTGATGTCGATAATCACCTTGAAGGCGTCGAGAGGGTGGGGGCCCTTGCTCGATGCGACCTTGATCGGGATTCCGGTGCCTGCGCACGAGATTGCGATCCGAAGTCCGCCCTCGGCCTCGGAGGCTTTGTCGACTGCAGCCTGGACCTGGTCTTCTTCGCGCACGTCGGTCTGAACGAAAGTGATTCCGAGTTCTTCGGCCAGCGGCTCTCCCTTTTCGGGGTTGACGTCGGCGATGACGACGTTGGCGCCGGCTGCGTGCAGGCGGCGAACGGTTGCTGCGCCGAGTCCTGATGCACCGCCGGAGACGATTGCTCCCTTGCCTTCAATATCCATTGCTCAAAGCTCCTGTCGTTTTGGTCAGCGGATGGTATGAGACGGCGACAGTTCGTGTCGGCGGGCGTCTCGTTTATGCTTCTGCGCAGCCGGTGCAACCGCCCGGCACAAAAGCCCCGTGGAGTGCGACCGCCGGGGAAAACGTCCGTGGAGTGCGACCGCCGGACCACAAACCAAGGAGCAGCCAATGCAAGAAGTCGTAATCGTCGATGCCGTCCGTACGCCGGTCGGCCGCGCATTCAAGGGATCGCTGGCAACTCTGCGTCCCGATGAAACAACAGCCTTTGTCATCGACCAGCTGCTGGAACGCAACAGCGGCGTCGATCCGGCGACGGTCGAAGAGGTCATCTGCGGCTGCGGGCTGCCTCAGGGTCTCCAGGCCAACAACATCGGTCGCATCGCCGTGCTGCTCAGCGAGCAGCTGACAGACGCGACCAACGGCTCAACCGTGTCGCGCTACTGCGCCTCGGGCCTCGATGCGATTCGCATCGCAGCCAACAACATCGCCACCGGCCAGGGCGACACTTACATCGCCGCAGGTGTCGAGTTCGTCTCGCGCTACAACGCCGCGCAGGAGGCAGGCCATCCGGAGGACCAGAACGAGAAGCTGCAGGGCAAGGAGCCCGGTCAGCCGGACGCCTACATCGCGATGGGCCTGACGGCCGAGAACGTGGCGGACAAGTACGGCATCACGCGCGAGGAGCAGGACGAGTACGCACAGCTTTCCCAGGAGCGTGCGGTAGCCGCTCAGGAGGCAGGCGTCTTCGCCCGCGAGATCGTTGCCGTGACGCTGCCCGACGGCACCGTGGTCGACACCGATGACGGCCCGCGCGCCGACTCGACCGTCGAACGGCTGGCCAGCCTCAAGCCGGCCTTCCGCGAAGACGGAACGGTCACTGCAGGTAACGCCTGTCCGCTCAATGACGGCGCGGCGGCAGTTCTGCTGATGAGCGCCGACAAGGCCGCTGAGCTTGGCCTGAAGCCGCGTGCCCGCATCATCACGGCAGCGACCGCCGGCAACGAGCCCGAGTACATGGGTGTTGCGCCGATCGGTGCGATCAACAAGGCGCTCGACCGCGCCGGACTGACGATCGACGACATCGACGTGATCGAGCTGAACGAGGCGTTTGCGGCGCAGGTGCTGCCGATTGCCCGCGAGGTTGGCTTCAGCATCGACAAGCTCAACCCACACGGCGGCGCAATCGCGCTCGGCCATCCTTTCGGGATGACCGGCGTGAGGATCATGACGACGCTGCTGAACGACCTCGAGACTCTCGACGGCCGCTACGGCCTGGAGACGATGTGCGTCGCTCAGGGCCAGGGCGAAGCGATGATCATCGAGCGCCTCAACTAAACAGCTGGGCTCGACAGCGAGAGAGCAAAGCGCTCCTCGCTGTCGGTCCAAAGTTGGTCCAGCTTCAGGCCGGCGGCCCCAAGGTCGTCGGCCAGTCGCTGCTCAGTGAACTTTGCGCTCACCTCGGTGCGGAGCTCCTCCCCCGATGCGAAGTCAA
>WLNX01000142.1 GCA_009699565.1 Actinomycetota bacterium
AAGCGTCTTCATGTGAGCCATAACGTCGGCCTCTCCGGTGTGGAGCTCGGAGTCGTAACCGATCCGCTGCTGGCGCTCAAAGACCTCTTCAAGGTCGCCGCGCTGCGACTCCGGCCCAAGTGCGATGTAGCCGGAGCTGTGGTAGCTCAGCGCTTCAGCGTCTGCTTCCCACATCTCGACGCAGGCCGCCATCAGCTCAGCCATTGCCGGCTGGTAGTAGTTGTTGCGAACAACTCCGCAGGCGATGCCGGATGCCCCGGCAGCAACACCGCTCTTATCGATCACGAGGACTTCCTCGCCAAGCTCGGCGAGCGAGCGGGCGGTTGACAGTCCGTGGACACCTGCACCGATTACGAGGTAGTCAACAGAGGCGGGCAGTTCAACTGACATTTAGTGGGCTCCTTGAGTAGTTGCCGTGTAGGCAATACCATTGCCTAACATGTACCCCGACTCTACAAGCTCATCGGACGGCAACGCAACCGGTTTGCGCCCAATCGCTTCGGTTGCCCGTGCGGCAACGCTGCTCGACGAACTGGCTGCAGCGCCGGACGGACTTGGAACCAACGAAATTGCCCGTCGAATCGGAATTAATCCGAGCAACGCATCGCGCCTACTAGGAACTCTCCGCGCATCACGGCTGGTCGACCGCATCGGCGAAGACGGTCCCTGGCGACTTGGCCTCCACCTCGTTGCGCTCGCTGATCGCGCGCTCGCGTCGCTTGACGTTCGTGAACTCGCGCGCCCGGCGATGCGGCGCCTAGCGGCGCAGACAGGCGAGACGGTCACCCTCTCCGTCTCGGCCGGAGGGGAGGCCGTCACCGTTGAGTTCGTTCCGGGCGCGGGGAGCGTCGTCAGCGTCGCCCAGCTCGGCAGGCCGAGCGTGGCGCACGCCACCGCTACCGGCAAGGTGATGCTGGCATTTGGCGACGTTCCGCTGCCTGACGGAGAGCTCGAGGCCTACACCGACAGAACGATCACGGAGCGCAAGCCACTGGCCGCCGAGGTGAAGGCGGCGCGGGCCGGAGGTTTCGCCGCAGCGGTTGGCGAGCGCGAAGTCGACCTGGTCGCACTGGCAGTTCCAATCATCGGAGGGGGTGGGCGCCTGATCGCGATCCTTGGGCTGCAGGGCCCCGAGTCGCGCCTAACTGCGAAGCGCCGAGACGAGTTCGTCCCGGCGCTGTTGGAAGCGGCCGGCGAAGTGGCAGCCGCGCTCGGCGCCGGACCGCGCTGAGCGCGGTCCGGCAGCGATGCGTTGCTAGTGGCCTTCCGGTGCTTCCCAGCCTTCGAGGACCGGCGGGACATAGTTGTCGCCGACGATCCTTGAACCCTTGACCCATGGGCCGAGCTCAGGCTGTGCAAACTTCGCGTAGCGCTCCTTGAGCACTGTGCCGTAGGAGTTCCCCGACTGCAGGTGCTTGATCAGCACCTTGCGCGCAACCTCGTCCTCGCGCCCTGCAGGGATGTCGTAGTAGATCTTCAGGAACGAGTTCGAATAGCGGTCGAAGACCGCCGGCGTGCCCTCTTCTTCGAGCAGCGTGATGTCCTCGAGCCAGTTGATGTCGCCGCCGGGAGTTGACTCCTGAAGGTCGATCCCATCAATCTCGGAGATGTCCTCCTGGTAGGCAAAACGCTTGCCTGTCAGGTACTCCGAGTCGATCGAGACGATCTTCTCCGGGTCTTTGCGGGGGTTAGAAACGCTGTGATCGTTGCTCATTCTTGGTCTCCTGTTCAGTCCTGCGAGGCGACGACATGGCCTGGCTGCCCAACAAACTGCTGCGCCTGGCCTTCGAGGTGGCTTTCGAGCATCTGCTTCATCTCCTGAAGCGTGCGGTCCTCTGTCACGCCGGGGATGTACTCGGTGCCGGCGAGCGGCACCTTTGCCATCGCTGCCGCTTCAACAGTCAGAGCGCAGAGGTCTTCAGGCTCAAGGCTGTGGATGTCGGTCTTGCCGCAGGCGCGAGCCAGCAGCTGGACTTCCAGCGTCAGCGTGTGGAGGTAGTTGTAGACCCGCTCGGCTGCCTCATCGACGTCGAGCCGCTTGCGCAGCTCCGGATCCTGGGTCGCGATGCCGACCGGGCAACGGCCGGTGTGGCAGTGGTAGCACTCGCCTGCCTCAACGCCGTGGGCACCCATGTAGTCGGTGACGCCCTCGATCTCCTTGTTGCAGTTCATTGCGATCAGCGGGCCGTAGCCCATCGCGACGGCCTTCGCACCGAGCGAGAGGCACTTCGCCACATCGCCGCCGTTGCGAATGCCTCCGGCAACAACGAGGTCGATCTCGTCGGCAAGGCCGACATCCTCGAGTGCACGGCGCGCCTCGGGAATCGCTGCCATCAGCGGGATTCCGGTCTCCTCGGTAGCCATGTGCGGTCCGGCAGCGGTGCCGCCCTCCGCACCATCCAGATAGATGATGTCCGGGCCGCACTTGGCAGCCATGCGGACATCGTCGTAGACGCGCGATGCGCCGATCTTCAGCTGGATCGGGACCTCGTAGTTGGTTGCCTCACGCACCTCCTGAATCTTCAGCGAGAGGTCGTCCGGACCGAGCCAGTCGGGGTGGCGGGCAGGCGAGCGCTGGTCGATGCCGGCAGGCAGCGAACGCATCTCTGCGACCTGCTCGGTCACCTTCTGGCCCATCAGGTGGCCGCCGAGGCCGACCTTTGCGCCCTGACCGATGAAGAACTCGATCGCATCAGCCAGCATCATGTGATGCGGGTTGAAGCCGTAGCGGCTCTGAATTACCTGGTAGTACCACTTGGTTGACAGGTCGCGCTCCGGCGGAATCATTCCGCCTTCGCCCGAGCAGGTCGCGGTACCGGCCATCGAGGCTCCCTTTGCCAGAGCCATCTTGGCCTCCAGCGAGAGGGCGCCGAAGCTCATTCCGGTGATGTAGACCGGGATGTCGAGCTCGATCGGGTTCTTTGCGAAGCGCGCGCCAAGAACCGTCTTGGTTGTGCACTTCTCGCGGTAGCCCTCGATCACGAAACGGGTCAAGGTGCCGGGCATGAACATCAGCTCGTCCCAGTGCGGGATCTTCTTGAACATCGAGAAGCCGCGCATGCGGTAACGGCCGAGTTCGGCCTTCATGTGGATGTCATCAATCACCTCGGGGGTGAAGATGAGGCTCTTGCCGAGCTTTGTGTGCTTCGAGGGTGAGTTTTCGTCAGCCATGATTTTCTCCGGTTAGAGGACGAGCTTGCGCTCTGAGGGCTCGAGGTTGTCGTAGTTGTAGAGCTTCTTGCCGCAGACGAACTTCTGCAGCTCAGGTGGCGTGCCGAGGTCGTAGAGCCCCATCTTGCGGGCAACAAACTCGTTGTCTTCCTCGGTCATCTCGCCTGGGACACAGTCAGCGCCGAGCGACTTCACCTTGCCGCCCACGTAGATGATTCCGTCGTACATCGAGTCGCCAAGGTGCGGTCCGACGTCGCCAAGGATCAGCTGACGGCCACGCTGCATCATGAAGCCGGTGTTGGAACCTGCTGCACCGGTGATGATGATCGTGCCGCCCTTCTGGTCGATACCCGTGCGTGCGCCGACGCGGCCCTTGATTACGAGGTCGCCGCCGCGGATGGCGGCTCCCGTGAGCGAGCCGGCGTTGCCGTTGATCACGACGACGCCCGACATCATGTTCTCGCAGGCAGACCAGCCGACGCGACCGTTGATCGTTACCTCAGGCCCGTCAATCACTCCGCAGGCGAAGTAGCCGAGGCTGCCCTCGAAGGTCATCTTGCAGCGGGTCAGGATGCCGACTCCCAGCGAGTGCTTGCCGCCAGGGTTGAGGATCGTCACGTCTTCGATTCCCTGCTCGTAAACGAGCGAGCGAAGCTCGAGGTTGATCTTGCGTGTGGTCAGTTCGGAGGCGTCGATCGTTGCCTTGCCGTCCTTGACTACTGCAACGCCGAGCACGGTGTCGTCGACTTCGACGAGCCCGCGGGCGTCATATGTGATCTGGCTCTCGCCGACTACCGCGTCCACACCATCACCTCTCCTTCGAATGGGTCATAGGTCTCAATTTCACCTTCAACAACTTCACGGATTGCGATCTCTTCGGAAGCGACGGCGATGATGTTGTCGCTTTCGTAGAGGACCAGCGGCTTCGCCGCCAGTTCATCCTTCGCCATCCCGAGCGAGTCTGCGGTCACGCAGAGGTATGTGAAGACCCCGTCGAGGTCCTCCATGCTCTGGTTCATCGCGGCCTCAAGCGAGGCTCCTTCGGACATCTGCTCGGCCAGATAGACGGCGATGATCTCCGAGTCGCACGCCGACTGGAAGCGGTGGCCGCTGCGCTCAAGGCGCCGGCGCCAGTAGAAGTAGTTCGTCAGCTGCCCGTTGTGGACCACCGCAACGTCCGAGAACGGGTAAGCCCAGTAGGGGTGGGCTCCGGCGATGTCGACGTCCGACTCAGTTGCCATCCGAACGTGGCCGATGCCGTGCGTGCCCTGCATCTTGTCGAGGTTGTACTGGGCGGCAACGGTCTCCGCATCGCCGATGTCCTTGACGATCTCCAGCGAGTGACCGAGCGACAGAACCTGAGTGTCGCGGACCGACTCAACCTGGTCGGCGAGCGTCTTCAGGTCGCCGCTGAAATCGAACGTGAAGGTCGACGTGTAGTCGGTCGTCTCGTCGATCTCGGTGACGGTTGCGCCGACCGAGCGCAGCTTTCCCTCCACCTCGGAGCGGCGCCGCAGCAGCCGCTCGGAGAAGTCGAAGTCGCGCTTGTCGTTGGTGTCGGCAAGCGTGATCCGCATCTTGAAGGCCTCGCTCGGCGTGCCGTAAAGCGCGTAGCCGGTCGAGTCGGGGCCGCGGTGCTTCATGGACTGAAGCATCTTGGTCATGTCGTCGCCAACGGCGTGAGGGCCGTCTCGGTAGATGATTCCTGCGATTCCACACATAAGTGATCTCTCCTGATTGAGTTGAGTGAGCGGTTACGGGAGGTACTCG
>WLNX01000143.1 GCA_009699565.1 Actinomycetota bacterium
CCTCCCTGCTGCGCTGCCAGCGCAGTGCGATCGCCGCCGCGCAGCACCCAAGCGCCACCAACAGAAGAACTGCCACTTCTTGGCCGAGCAGGTCGTTGAGCGATCCTGCGAGGCCTGCGGGGCTGGAGAAGTCGACGCTGGTCGGCCCCATCACCACAAACGGCAACCGCCACCAAGCGCCGTCGCGCAGCGGGGTGCCGAGCAGCGCGTCGTACATCACTCGCGGCGAAGCGAGCAGAACAAACGGCAGGTAGACAAGAAGCCCGGCAACGATTGCCGCGACGGCGGCATAGATTGTGCGCCTCAGCCTGCCGGCCGTCGGAGCTGCCATAAGCGTCGCAGCAACAGCGAGAAACGCGAAGACTCCGGCGTCCGGCCTCCAAGCAGCAGCAAGCGCACAGATAACCCCCGCGAGGGCCGCGGCCCCGGCCGGACGCTTGGACGAGTGCGCACCGGCAGCGACCGAGAGCGCGACCAGCGACGCGAGCAGCGCGAGCGAAAACGGGTTCGCGCTCGCAGGCTCGGAGATCGAAAGGATCGCGACGAACCACGCGGCCAGAGCCCACCGCCACGAGAACCGTCCCGAGACGATCAAGAACACGGTCAACGCTGTAGCGCTGTCGGCCGCTACACGGACCAGCCTCCAGTCGAGCAGCGACGCGCCGCCGAAGTGGTGGATACCCGACAACAGATAAGGCTGACCGGGGCCGTATGGCCAGAGGAAGTCGCGGTAGGGAACCTGTCCGGAGACGATTCTCTCAACCGCCTGCAGCATCACGCCCTCGTCAAGCGGGTCGATCCGCCTGAGCACCGTGAACCCAGAGACGATCAGTCCGGCAACGACCAGCAGCGAAACGGCCAGCAGCTTGCGAATCCGCTCCGAGCGTTCGGTCATCCCAGCCGCCGCCACACTTGTTGGCATCGAACTCACGCCGCGAGCTTCTCCGGGTTGGCGAGATAGCCGCGGAGTTCACTCCAGAGCGCACGCTCGCGCCGGAGGAAGAGGGCCGCAAGCAGTGCGCACCAAAGCACCAGCTCGCCGACTGCCCAAAGCGCCGTGCGGTCGGCGCCGACGAGCACCCTGATCACAACTATCGGAAGTGCCGCGAGCAGTACCGGGATACCCGCCCCCGCAGCCAACGGAGCGAGGCGCGCGCCGGGCAGCAGCTGCCCCATGAAGAGTCTGCGAACGGCGACCATCGCGCAGGACGCGGCGACGCGGCCGACGACGAATCCCCAGACGCCGAAGATCAAAAACCCGGGAACGCCCAAGAGCAGGAAGACTGCGACCAGCGTCCAGGTTTCGATTGCCTGCGGCTTTGCCTCGCCAGCGGCGCGGAAGAACGAGAACCAGTTATATCCGAGCTGCTGAACCGCAGTGGCGATCGCCAAGCCGACTATCAGCGGCACCGCACGCTGCCATTCGCTCCCCAGGATGTAATCGACCAGGTCGTTTGCGAACAAAACCAGGCTCGCGCAGAACGGGACCGTCCAAACAAGCGTGAGGCGGTTCGACTTTTCAAACAGCTCCACCATCGCTGCGGTGCGCCCGGGGATCGCGCAGATCGCCGGATAGATCGTGGTCGCGACTATCTGATCGGCCCGGTCCGCGTAGCGCGTGAGCATCAGCGCCACAGTCATGAACCCGGCCCAAGCCAGCCCTTCCGGGATACCGACGAGCGCAATCTGCCCCTGCGCCATCACCAGCAGACCGAGCGAGGTAAGAAAGATCGGAGACGAGAAATTGAGGTAGCGGCGCCACGCGGCCTTGTCACGCCGCAGACGCAGCCGGTAGGGACTGACCGCAACTGCGGCCGCAATTCCGACGAGATTGCCGGCGAGCGGTCCGATGACAAGTGCCCAGACGCCGACACCGGAAGCTGCCAGCGGAACGGTGACGGCAAACGTAACGGCTGGAATTGCGGCCTGTAGAAGGCGCAGCCGCAGGTATTCCATTCGTCGGAAGAAGATCCACTGCGGAGCCTGCAGCGCGAATGCAACGGGAAGGTAGGCGACAGCGAGGCAGAGCGGGAGCAGCTCTGGCTGCCCGTATACGAGCGCGATGATCGGGGCCGAGACGGCGATCAGCAGCGCTGCGACCAACCCGACCGCCAGCTCCAGCGTGAAGGCCGCCTCGAACTCCTGTTCCTGATTGGCCGCGTTCTGCTGGACGAAGCCCTCGTCGATGCCGACTCGCCGCAGCTCAACAATCGACATCGCCGTCACGGTGACGATTCCGTAGAGGCCGATATCGGACGGCCCAAGCAGGACTGTGACGATTAGTCCTTGCAGCAGCACCAGCCCCTGGGTGCCGCCGAGGAAGACCGCGTTCAGCACTCCCCCTCGCGCCGTCCGTGAGCGCAGCTGTCCCTCCGGGAAGCTGAGCCGGGACTCGCCCTCGTCGTCTGCTGTACCGGGCGCTGGCCGAATTGGTTGGCCGCTCATGGGCAGGCGGTTAGCTGCGAGCGGAACCGCGAAGCGGCAGACCGCGTCGTCGGGAGCGCCGGACCGGTCCGTGCGGCGCAGTGACCGCTCGCGGCTGACCGCCGCCCTCAAGGGCAGCGGTGACGCTGGCCGAGAAGGCCTCGCGGAATCGCTCGGGACTGAAGCGCTGAGCTTGGCGGACGCAATCCTCGGTCAGCAGTTCGCTCGCCCCCAGCCCCTCAACGGCGGCGCAGAGTGAAGCCGGATCCGGCTGGTCGAAGAAGACTCCGGTTTCCCCCTCGATGACGGTCTCAAGCAGCCCCCCGGCGCGCAGCGCGATCACCGGACGCCCGGAAGCCTGCGACTCGACGGCGGCAATTCCGAATTCCTCGGTCGCCGCCACCACGAGCGACTTCGCTCCGCGCAGCAGGTTGGCTGCCTCGGTGTCGCTGACGCGCCCAACGAACCGAACGTTGGAACCGGCCATCCGATGCAGGCGGCGCGCATCGGGGCCGTCTCCGGCGACGACCAGCGGCAGCCCAAGGCGGGTGAAGGCCTTGACGACGACTTCGATCCGCTTGTGCGCGATCAGTTCCGAGAGCACGAGGTAGTAGTCGCCTGCAACTCCGGGCGAAAAGCGATCAATCTCAACCGGCGGATAGACGACCTCTGACTCGCGTCCGAAGTAACGCTCAATCCGTTGTTGGGTTGTCTTCGAATTGGCGACGTAAGCGTCGACCCGCTGCGCGGCGATGAAGTCCCACTGGCGCCACCGGTGCATCACCTGAGCGAGCGCCGGACGGACGACAAAGTTGCGCGCGTCGAGAGTGGCTTCGCGCTCGGTCCACGCATAGCGGAAGGGGTTATGGCAGTAGCTCACGTGAACAGCCTGCTCATCCGGAATTACTCCGTGAGCCCAGGCCGACGAGCTCGATATCACCAAGTCGTAGCCGCGCAGATCAAGCGACTCGACGGCGGCCGGATAGAACGGGAGCAGCGGCCGGAAGGTGCGCGCCGTTGGCCGCAGCCGCTGGAGCCCCGAAGTGACGACATTGCGGTCTGCAAACCGCCCCTGGGTGCCTACTTCGTCGTATACCGCCGTGAAGATGTCGGCGTCCGGGAACATCGAGCAGAGCTCGAGGAAGACGCGCTCGGCGCCGCGCAAGTCGAGTAGAAAATCGTGAACCAGCGCGACGCGATGGTTTTGGGCAACGAGGGATCCGTACACGTCTAGGTAACAATACCCATTGAGCGACGCGAGAATGGATGCAGCACACCAGGCGCGATCATCTAGGTTGCACTGAAGATGCGAGTAGCAATTGATGCCAGGCACATCGGCCGCGGACGCGGAATCGCCCGGTATCTCGAAGAGATGCTTGCGTCTCTGGCAGCGCAGTTTCCAGGGGACGAATGGGTCGCGGTCGTCCCCGGCCGCAGCCAACCCGCGCTCCCGCCCGGAGTTGAGCTGCGGCGACCGCGATTGCCGTCACGCCCGACCTTCGCGGCCGCAGCACTTTGCGGGCGGCCGAGGCTGGCCAAGATCGCCGGAGGTGCCGACGTCTGCTGGGTTCCGGCCCCCGCCCCCGTCGCCTGCGGAGCGGCTTTCGTTCTTACCCTTCACGACCGCTCGTTCGAGGCCAATCCGGATTACTTCACAGCTTACGAACGCCTCTGGCACCTCCTTGCACGCCCGCGCCAGCTGGCTGAGCAGGCATCAGAGCTCGTAGTCATCAGCGAGGCGACGCTCAAGGATCTGCAGCAACATCACTGGCCGATCGACCCGAACCACTGCACGGTGATCGGCGCGGCGCCCTCCGCAGCGGTGGCAAGTCCCAATCCAACGATGCAGGGCACGAGAGGCGACTACCTGCTCTTCGTCGGTGCACTGGAGCCGCGCAAGGGCGTCGACACGCTGGCGGCCGCCTGCATCGAAGCCCGGGCCAACGGACTGGACAACGAGATTCTCATCGTCGGAGAGGGAAGGCTGGAGGGCCAACTCGCGGCCATTCCCGGCCTGCGAATCGTTGGCCGTCAGACCGACAGCGAGCTTGCCACGCTGTACGCGGGCGCCTTGGCGCTGCTGGTTCCCTCCCGCAGCGAAGGCTTCGGATCGCCGGCAATAGAAGCCGCCTGCCACGGAGTCCCCGCCGTCGTGAGCGACCTTGCCGTCTTCGACGAAACGCTGGGGGCCGGCGCGCTCAGATTCGAGACCGGCAATGCTGACTCGCTGGCCGCAGCGATGGCGACAATCTGTGAAGACGCCGAGCTTCGCGGCCGCCTCGGTTCGCTCGCGCGGGAGCGCGCGGCAATGTTCAGCTGGGATGCGGCAGCACGGGAGCTCCACGCCGTCCTCACTCGCGCGGCGGGCGAAGCATGAGCTACTCGGTCTGTGTCGTCCTCCACAATTCGCGCGATGAGCTCAAGCTGCTGCTCGACTCGATCGATGCTTCGCTGCCCGCCAGACCGCAGGTGATCGTCGCCGACAGCGGTTCTGCCGACGACG
>WLNX01000144.1 GCA_009699565.1 Actinomycetota bacterium
CCGGACCGCCCAGGCCTATTGATCACGGACTTGTGCCGCTACCACCCCTGGCACAAGATCTGCTATACTGGCAGTCATGAACGATCTCACTGCTGCCTGCGACCGGCTTGATGCTGCGATCGCCGCTGACACACTCACGCGTAGACGCTGGACCGCTGAGGAGCAGGGGCGGCACCTCGCCTGCCTGCTTGCCGCGATGGTTCCGAAGTGCGGTGAGCGGGAGACCTCGGACGCTTGTCCCGCGACGGTGATCCCGGAATGGCTGGCCCATCTGACGCCATGGATCGACGATGCAGGCTCCCAGGATCGCTGGCCTGGTGTGGTCCGCGAGTATGCGTGCCTCCTACGTGCCAGCGTGGCTTTGTCATCTGAGCAGTGTCAGCGGCTGGACTTCGCGTGCCGCGCGGTCGCAGTACGTGAGGAACGGGATCAAATTAGCAAGAATGCTCAAATCGGCAAGAAGGCTCAAAGGATTGCTGCAATCGACGCTGTGCTTGAGCTGCTCGATCATGCGTCTGCTGGCGGCATGGTGTCAGATCAGGAGTGGGTCGCTGCGAGAGCGGCAGCGCCGGCAGAGGCGTGGGAGGCTGTGAGGCCTGCGGCGGCGGCGGCGGCGGCGTCGTCGTCGTCGACTATGGCAGCGAAAAGGGCGGCGGCGGATGTGGCGTCGGCGGCGATGAGGGCGGCGGCGGATGTGGCGTCGGCGGCGATGAGGGCGTCGGCGGATGTGGCGTCGGCGGCGGATGTGGCGGATGTGGAAAGGGCGTCGGAGATGGCGTCGGAGATGGCGTCGGACCGCATGATCGATGGCATCTTCACCGCGTGGCGCACGGTGATCCGCGAGACAGTCAACAGCAGTGCTCGGCAGTAGGTTGGGACGTGAACGACATCAAAGAGAGCCCATTGAAGCGCGTTATGACACAAACCCTACGTGACTACGCGACCGCGCAGCTCGACGCGTTCCTCGCCGAGCACGAGTCCTTGCGCGATGACCGAGACCAGGTGATCGAGCGCTGGATGCGACACCTGGTCAGCGTCGGCGACGTGCCGGATGACATCCTTCAATCCATGCCCGAGGTGTCCCGTTACAACGAGCCGCAGGTCAGTCCGCAGGAATACGAGTGCGGTTGTGTGGCGATCACCCGCATCACCGACCGGGACTGCCGCACCTGGCTTGGTCACGACGAGAAACCCTTCGAGATGCGGCTCGCCATGCCCTGCGAGGGAGCCGCTTGCGAACTGGTACACCTTCGCATGGACCAGCGCGACGCCTGCCTAGGCACGCGGAGCGAGGCTCCGTGACGCGTCGTTACTATCAGGGTCCTGCTGATAAGCAGCCCTGATAGAGTGCGCTCAGTTGGGGCGTCGCACCGGCGCAGCTTCTTGTTTCCAGTGCCCATCGCACGAAGGACAATCCGGATCGTCGCATCCGACGCGGCGCACGGCGACCCCTACGCGGCGACCCTCGTTAATGAGGGCGATCCGATCGCCAGTTTTGAGCTTGCGCATTGCTGACTCCTAGCCTTACTCCTCGACGCCAGCGGAACGACGAAGGACGTCAGGCTCAAGAAATTGCCCGTGCTTGACGTGGAAGGTGCCGTTGACCGCGTCGAATTTGATGACCCGTGCTTTGCGAAAAGCTGCCAGCGCGGTCTCCGCTTGGCCGCGAGACAGTCGGCCGTGCTCCATGGCGTAGGCTAGGAAGCGATTTTCGGCGGTGAGGCTGCGCTGCGCTACGTTGCGCAAGCCCGGCTCGATGTCTTTCAGCAAAGTAGTTTTCTTATGGGAGTGCGCTTTGCGGCCCGGTGCACGTTGCCGCTGGATCGGCGTGGCCAGAGACTTGGCGATCTCGCGTTCAAGTTGGGCACGTGGCGTCTTCAGCGGCTCAACGCGCAGGACGCCGCCGGGACCAAGACTCACGTAGCCTTCGTCCCCCGTGTCGATACGTCGCGACCACCAAGAGTCCAACTCAAGCCCGAAGCGGTCCTTCCGCTTCTCAAGATCACGAAGGATCTCGACTGGATGACCGTTGTATTTGAAACGGACTCCCGGCCGCAGGTCGTTTGCCGTCAAGATCATGCCACTATTCTACACGCCCCCCGGCTTGCGAGGTTACGAAACGCCGACCGCGGACAAGTTTCGTTACCTCGCCTACTCGACGACCGTCTCCTCGTCGACGAAGTCCTCGGGCGGGGGGCCACAGTGGGAGCAGACCCGCGACGAGAGCCACTGCCCCGCCAACAGCTCGTCCATGCCGATCCCGGCGACCCTCGCTACGCGCAGCGCCAACGCAGGCGTGACAGCTCGCCTGCCGGTCGCCACCTTCTGGATGCTGTCCCACTCGTACCGCAGGGCCTTCGCCAGCGGCCCCCAGGCGCCGACGCGCAGCCGCAGGAACCGCAGCGCGGTGCGCACGGTCCTCTGTTCCTTCGTCGTCAGGTCGTTCACAACGCGCCCCCTGCCGTCTCGCAGGGAACGCGCGGGGTGCCGCTCTACCGGCCGTGCCCGAACCTCGATGACCCGGAGCGGCATCCGGCGCGCCTGCAAAAGAGGAAGCTGGTGAGGGCGGCGGCAGGCGCCACATCCCCGCGGTTGGCGCCGGGGAGCCGCGCCGTTCCCCAGGGACGCGTGGCTGCGGTTCGTCGGTCCCGGGCCATTCGCCGCGCGGCTCGCGGTCGGGATCGAGGTCGTGGTTAGGAGCACCTGCGGAACCGGGAGCCTCTTTGAGCACGAGGGCCTTCTGGGCGCGATCTGGCCGGAGCACGCGGAGCATTGGCAGGTCGTTGATCCCGCCCGAGCATGAACGCGCGTCGCGTCAAATGAGCTGCCTCATCGACGGGCGTCTCCCGTCGCGGGCCTGGCGCATCGCCACAATTGTATCGTTTTCAAAGCGGCCTTTCCTTCGTTGACGATCTCGATCGACGCTTTCTTGCTATGCCCGCAGCGTCGAGAATGCGGGACACCTGTTTCGCGTCAATTGGTTTACCATCCCGATTAAAAAGACTGCCCTCGGTGAGGGTGCGAGCAATGGCACGCAGTGGAAGTTCTTGCGCATGCAGCCGCTTGATCTCGGCGATTAGGCATTCCTCGTATCGTGAGGGCTCGAGCTTCTTAGTGACTTTGTCACTCCCCAGACCGTAGGGGAGATTTCCGTTGAACCTCAGCCCTTGCTCTCGAAGATTACTGATCGCCTCGCTCGTGCGCTCGCTGATCAGATCCCGCATGGACTGATTTTCGGCAAGGAGCTGCTGACAGATTATGCGCAGTTCTTCAACACCAGTCGAGGCGATCTTTTCTTCAGTGAGATCCAACGGAGCGCCTCGCGACCTCAACGCTCCCCTCCTCTTCGCTGCTGTCTAAACAGGGCCACTTGTCGAGCGACACCTGTGCCACGAGTCTTACCGTCGTAGCGCGCGGTCATGTCAGCACTAGCGTGTCCGGCGGCGCCTTGGATCTCGTACGAGGGTATCTTCGCTTCGTGCGCATCGCGCAGGAACAGCGCTCGAAAACTGTGGGGGTGGGCCTCGGGAGCGACCTTCTCGGCCCATCGATCAACGATCTTGTTCACGGTGTTCGGGTGCATGTGCCCGTCACCGTCGTCAGCGGGAAATAGATAGTCTGAGGTCCGCCGCTCGCGCAGCCAGTTCTCGATCGCCATGACGCTGTCGTTTGGCAGTTCAACCTCCTGCTCCTTGTCGCCCTTCTGGCGGTTGAATATGTAGTGACCGTTGTAGTTCGCACGCGGTAAGGAAGCGAGAGCAGCGCGCCGCCAGCCTGTGTCACGAAGTAAGCAGAGCAACGCGTGGTCTCGAGAGTGACCTGAGGAGGCATGCACAATTGAGAGGGCTTGATCATCGGAGATGCGACGTGTTTTGAGAACTTTGCCAGCTCGTGGCCAGGCAAGGATCTCTGGGTGGAAGGGGTTGGAGCCGACGATCGGCCGCTGGTGTTCATCAGAAAGTTTACGAAGCGTGTGGTAGATGGTCGACAGCGACGCGAGCCTTCGTCGACGCGTGTCTTCAGAACCTACGAGAGCGTCGCGATAGCGCGTCGCGTTCGTGAGCGTCGGGAGTTTTGGGTCAATCTTCTCGATCTCGCAGAACGCGAGCCATCCTTCTAGATCCCCGGTATACGCAGCACGGGTGTGGGGTGACTTCTTTGCAGCGATGACTTGGAGGGCAGCGTCCTTGAAGTCAACCCGGGACGCGGGACGTACGACGAGCGTTGTGTCGCGTGGGATCTTCACGCGAGATCAATCCTCCAGCCGAAGGCGCTGGCCGCTTGGATCGTCTTCCCCGGTTGGGGTCAGCTTCACCGCTTCCGCCGTCGCCAGATCCCATCGGTGAGTGGGAGGGTTCGCATCGATCGCCCTGGCCGCCGCGATCATCCGCGCGCGAAACAGTGGATCGTAATGGGGCGATAGCGGAATCGGACAGCGCCCTCGACACTGAGACCAGTCGCCGCCGTCGTCGGAAGCGCGCGAGCAGCTCAGGCACCGCTCGACGGGGATGGGTGTGCCAGGCGAGGGACTCGTAGCGATCGCCTCGGCATCTAGAGCCGCGACGTGCTTGCGGAAATAATCGTGATTCATCTCAGTGACCTCCAAGCAGGGCGCTTGAAGGGCCCCGGAGGAGCGTCGAGCGGGAGCGATGAAACGCTTCGGAGACGGGCTGGGATGGCATCTGGTGGTCACTTTAGCAGAACGGTTACATAACTCGCAATTATGACCCGCCACAATTTTCATCATAAGTGGTTGATCTTTCGTGACAACAGGGACCGAGTTGTCACAGCCGGGAGACTGTGCAAGCGCAAGAAAACACAGGACAAGTCCCGCCGACGAGGCCGAGGCAGCGCGTCAACACGGTGCGTTGAACCCCCAGCGCTGGAACCAG
>WLNX01000145.1 GCA_009699565.1 Actinomycetota bacterium
AGCGGTGGCGCCAAGAGCTTCGCCTGCGTCAAGCGAAGCGATCAGAGACGTGAGGGTCTTGGCCCGTATATCGCTGTCTTCGCTGGCCGCATTGAGTAGGTAGACGGCGTGGATCAGCAGCGCGTCGACGCTGCTCGCTGCCATCGCCTCGCGGAACTCTGCGATCTGGTCGTCGCTGTAGACCGTCGGCTTCCACGCACGCGGGTTCTGGTTGAAGATCTGAATCGCTGTTGCCCCGAGCGCTTCGCCTCTCTCGATCGCCTTCGCTGGGCCGCCCGCGGGGGAGACGTGGGCGCCGATCAACATGACGGCGCGAGCCTGTTTGAGTTCTCCATCACTAGATTCCTATCGCTATGCGCGTCCGCTTTGCTCCCAGCCCCACCGGCCAACTCCACATCGGGGGTGCGCGCACGGCGCTTTACAACTGGCTCGCCGCCCGCCACGACGACGGCACCTTTGTACTTCGGATCGAGGACACCGACCGCGAGCGGTCGACGCCGGAGAACACAGCGCACATTCTTGAGGCGCTCGAATGGCTGGGCCTTGACTGGGACGAGGGGCCCTTCTCGCAGGCCGACCACGAGCCTCGTCACCGCGCAGTGGTTGAACAGCTACTCGCCGACGGCCGCGCCTATCGCACCAACGCCACCGCCGACGATGTAAGAGCCTGGAAGGACGAGCACGGCGACGATCGCGGCTTCCGCGGGAAGCCTGAGGAAGAAGGCGCAGTAAGGCTCCGAGTGCCTGACGACGGCGAGACAGTGATCGAGGATTTGATCCGCGGGGCCACAACCTTCAAGAACGTTCACCTCGACGACCCCGTCATCGCACGGGCAGACGGCAGCCCTCTTTACAACCTCGCGGTCGCCGTCGACGACCTCGACGCCGGGATCACCGACGTAATTCGTGGCGTCGATCACCTCTCGAACACTCAGAAGCAGGTCTTGGTTCTGGAAGCCCTCGGCGAGAAGCCTCCGCGTTATGCGCATCTGTCGCTGCTCCACGGGCCAGACGGCAAGAAGCTCTCTAAGCGGCACGGTGCCGAGTCGGTTCAAGATCTTCGCGACAAGGGCTACCTGCCGGAAGCGGTCCGCAACTACCTGGCGCTGCTCGGGTGGGGAGACGCCGACGACGAGACGCTGATCTCAACCGACGAGCTGGTCAAACGCTTCGACTTTTCAAGCGTCACGCAGGCGCCGGCGCAGTTCGACGACGCGAAGCTGCGCTGGATAAACGGCCGCTACCTGCACGCGCTGGATCAGGCCGAGCTGACCGCAAGGCTCGAGGCATTTGTCGGCCGCGACGACCTGGGTCCGGCCGTAGCAATCGCGGGCGAGAAGATCCAGACGCTCGCCGAGTTCTGGCCACTCTGCGGATTCATCTGGGACGGCCCCGGCGACGACCCGAAGGCACGCGAGAAATGGCTCGGTCCCGATAACGCAGCCGCGCTGAAAGCAGCAGATGCGGCTCTGGACTCTCTTTCCGAATGGAGTCTCGACTCGATAGAGGCGGCCCTGCGCGGCGTAGTCGAGTCGATGGACGTCAAGCCCAACGCTGTCTTCCAGCCTGTCCGGGTGGCGCTGGCCGGCACGACGGTCTCCCCGGGGATCTTCGAGACGCTTGAGCTGCTTGGCCGCGACGAATCTCTCAAGCGCCTGCGCGCCGCCATCTGATCAGCAGCCAGGCAATCAGAACCCCTGTGCTGTCGATCAGCACGTCGACCGGGGTGCCGTGACGCCCCTGGACCGAGAGCTGGTGGTACTCGTCGCTTGCCGCCCAGAGGATCGCGATCGCCGCAGCTGCCAAGGGCGCTCGCCAGTTGAAAGCCCGCCACCAGAGGCCAAAGAGCACTCCGTATTCGGTCGCGTGGAGAATCTTGCGGCCTATCAGGTCAATCGTGCCAAGGCCCGAGTTGAGATCGCTCTGTGCGCTCAGAAAGTAGATCAGCCCCATCAGTGCCAGCGGAGGAAGAAAGCGGGAGAGGAGGTTCTTGACTGTCGCCGGACTCATAGATCTGGCAGGGTAGGGGAGTGATCTCGATTACCACCAAGTCGCCCTATGCAGTTGCAGCACTCACGGAGCTGGCGAGAACGCCCGATCAGCCGATTCCGGTTGGAGAGATCGCCCGCCGCCGCGACATACCGGCGCAGTTCCTCGAACAGCTGGTCGCGACGCTCCGTCGCGGTGGAGTCCTGAAGTCGCAGAGGGGCGTCAAGGGCGGCTACACGCTGGCACGGGCGGCCGATCAGATCACCGTGCTTGAGGTCGTGGAGCTACTTGACGGTGCACTCACTGGCGACGAGGCCGATGTATTCGGCGACGCCGCTTCGGCAGCGCGCGCTGTCCTCGCGGCGACGACGATTGCCGACTGCCTCTCGCGCGAGCAGGAAGCCGCCGGCGGCCCGATGTATTACATCTAGAGGCAGCCGGCCGCCTGATGGCGGGCTGCGGGTTGCAAGTTGCCCCCGTCTCCGGCCGTGGCCGTTAAGCTTGCTTAATGGGTCAAATCCCGATCAACATTGCAGAGCTTGTCGGCAACACTCCGGTCGTTGAGGTCTCGGCGCTCCTCGGCGACGACGCCGCTGCAGGCGCCCGACTCTTCGCGAAGGTGGAAGCGTTCAACCCAGGCGGATCGGTCAAGGACAGGATCGGCGTTGCGATGATCGAGGCTGCGGAACGGGACGGGCTGATCACGCCCGGAAAGACGACGATCGTTGAAGCAACCTCTGGCAACACCGGAATTGCTCTCGCCTTCGTCTGCGCCGCAAAGGGATACGAGCTCCAGGTCTTCCTCCCTCAGGGGATGAGCCGCGAGCGCGAGGCGCTGCTGCGGATGTACGGAGCGAAGGTCGAGGTGGTTGAGTCGATGGGCGGAATGAACGAGGCGGTCGCCGCGGCCAAATCGATGGCTGCAAAGGGAGACACCTTCATGCCCGACCAGTTCTCCAACCCCGCCAATCCGGAAGCGCACCGGCTTCACACCGGACCGGAGCTTCTGAAAGCGCTCGACGGGAAGGTCGACATCTTTGTCGCCGGGGTCGGTACCGGTGGCACGATCACCGGCGCCGGCGGAGCGATCAAGGCTGCCAACCCCAGCGCGAAGGTGATTGCCGTCGAACCCGCCAGCTCCCCAGTCCTTTCTGGTGGCGCAGCCGGCGTGCACCGGATTCAGGGGATGGGCGCGGGATTTGTTCCGGCAGTACTCGACCGCAGTCTGCTCGACGAGGTGATCACGGTCACCGACGAGGACGCTACGGCGATGGCACGTCAGGCGGCGTCCAAGTGCGGAGTGCTCGCGGGGCCGTCGTGCGGCGCAGCTCTCGTCGGCGCGATCGAGATGGCCTCCCGTCCCGAGTCGAAGGACTCGCGGATCGCGGTTGTGCTGCCGGACTCCGGGGAGCGGTACATCTCAGCGCCGTACTTCGCGCCCGCTGCCTGAGCCGGCGTCGCTAGGCTGTCAGCAGTGTTCGGGCTTTCCTCATTGGCGCGCGTCGCAGCCGAGCTCCGCCGCGACGTATCGGCGGCGCACCAGCGCGACCCTGCCGCCCGCGGCGTCTCATCGACTGAGATTCTCGCTTCATGGCCTGGGGTTCACGCCCTGCTTTCCCATCGGATCGCGCACCTTCTGCACGACGCCGGTGTCCCTGTGGCACCTCGTTCCATCGCTTACGTGAGCCGTGCCATCACCGGCATTGAGATTCACCCGGCGGCCAAGATCGGCCGCGGACTGCTGATCGATCACGGGTCGGGGGTAGTCATCGGCGAAACCGCCGAGATCGGCAACGACGTAACGATCTATCAAGGAGTCACGCTCGGCGGCACGGGCTTTGCCACCGGCAAGCGCCATCCCACCCTTGAGGATGAGGTAACGGTCGGTTCCGGCGCTCGGCTGCTTGGCCCCATCCAGGTTGGCCGCGGGGCGAAGATCGGGGCCAACAGCGTTGTCATCACCGATGTACCGCCCGATTCAACGGTCGTCGGCAACCCCGGCCATGTGGTGCGGGTGGACGGCCGCAAGCCGGTCGGCCCCGACGCCGACTGGATCCATCTTCCCGACCCGGTCGCAGACGCCATTCGCAACCTTTCCGAGCGGATTGAGGCCCTCGACGAGCGCCTCTCAGAGCTGGGCGGCGAGGAAGCGGAGCAGTCCCCGGTGCGTCCGCTTCGCGCCGTCCGCGGTCCAAATCCCGCCGGCGGCTAGCTGTCGGCTCCGCGTAGCTGCAACGCCGCCCGCGCGCCTATCCTCGCTGTAGATGTCTGACGCTCCCACAAGCGAGAGAAGCGCCCGTCTCCTCGAGGGGCTTAATGATCCGCAGCGCGCAGCAGTAACACATGATGGCGGGCCGCTCTTGGTCCTGGCCGGCGCGGGCTCGGGCAAGACGCGCGTTCTAACTCACAGGCTCGCTTGGCTGGTGGAGACCGGCCGCGCCGCGGCGGGAGAGATCCTCGCGATCACCTTCACCAACAAGGCCGCCGAGGTGATGCGCGGACGCGTGGAGATGCTGCTCGGCCATTCGACGCGCGGAATGTGGGTCATGACCTTCCACTCCGCCTGCGCCCGGATTCTCCGTGTTGAAGCGGAGAAGCTCGGCTACACAAGGACCTACACGATCTACGACCAGTCTGATTCGCGCCGGCTCATCAAACAATGCATCGACGAGCTCGGCCTCGACTCGAAGCGCTTCACGCCGGCCGCGATGCAGCGCCAGATCTCGGACGCGAAGAACCGCCTGCGCACTCCGGCCGACTACAGCGAGATCGTAGGCGATTACTTCGAGCGCACTGTCGCGGATGTTTACGCGCTCTACGAGAAGTCGCTGGTGCGGATGAACGCGATGGACTTCGACG
>WLNX01000146.1 GCA_009699565.1 Actinomycetota bacterium
GAGCCGGTCGATGCAGACCTGACCGGAAAGATCTGCGTAGTAACGGGGGCAAACAGCGGGCTTGGGCTCGAGTGTTCCCTGCAACTCGCCCGGCTCGGTGCAGACCTGGTCCTGGTCGGCCGCAACCCGGACCGGCTGGCAGCGGCGCGCGAAGCGGTCGAAGCTGAATTGACACGAGGGGCTTCCGCCTCGGTCGAGGTCATCGATCTCTCCTCGTTGGAGTCGGTTCGGGCCGGAGCAGCTCGGCTGCTTGAAGCCCATCCGCAGATCGATGTCCTCGTCAATAACGCCGGTGTGCTGCTGGACTCACGCCGGTTGTCTGCCGACGGAATCGAGATGACGCTGGCGACCAACGCCCTTGGTCCGTTTCTGCTGACCGAGCTGCTTGAGCCGGCGCTTGCCGCGGCGGCTTCGGCGCACGGCTCTGCCCGCGTCGTCAACGTCTCGTCCGGAGGGATGTACTCGCAGGGGGTCGACCTCGACAACCTCCAGTTCAGCGATCCCGACTGGTCGGGCAGCGCCGCTTATGCACGCACGAAGCGGATTCAGGTGATGCTGACCGAGTACTGGGCGCGCCGATTCGCCGATCAGGGGATCGTCGTCAATGCGATGCATCCCGGCTGGGCCGACACGCCGGGAGTCGAGAGTTCGCTGCCAACCTTCCACAAGCTTGTAGGGGCGGGGCTGAGAACCCCGGCGGAAGGCGCCGACACCATCACTTGGCTGGCGGCCTCCGAGGAAGCGGCGGGGGTCAGCGGCGGTTTCTGGCACGACCGCAGGGAGCGCCCGGTCAACCGCCGTCCCGGAACCTCCTCGCAGCCCGGCGACGATGCAAAGCTTGCTGCCGCGCTGGCCGATCTAGCCGGGCTCGACCTCGCGGACGTCGCTGGCTGAGCGCCAGTGGTTGAGCAGAACCAGCGAAACCGCGAGCGCCCCTACGCCGACCCGCCAGTTGCTTGGCGTCGCAAGCCAAGCGAGCAGGCCGATGCTGCAGGCAACGGCTGAGATCACCAGCAGCCGTCCCGCGCCAGCGCGCGCTCCGTCTGCCCCCGCGGCCAGTCGCATCAGCGCGATCAGCCCGATCGCAACTCCAACTCCGCCTGAGGCGACCATCGCGATCCAGTCGCCGGTGATCTTCTGGTAATCGGGTGCGATGTACCAGACAAGACCGACGCTGCAAACGAGCAGCGTGATTGCGAAGAGGTAGTGGGCCAGCATCCAGAAACGCATACCCCTTGTTCCTTCGGGCATCGGTCGCGAGGCGATCTCGCGTTCGTAGATCGCCCAGAGCATCCACATCGCAACCGCAACGAACGCGAGCTGCATAACGTCGACGCTGTCGACCGTCTCCTCGTGGACCGTGATCACGGTCTTGACGAAGACGTCTCCGATCAGGATCAGCACGAACAGCGCGAGCCGCTCGGAGAAGTGGCTTCGGTTGATCGGGAAGCGTTTGACAATTGACCCCATTCCCGGGCCAAAAGTCGCCACCATCGCCACAGCCAGCCCCGCGATCCAGAGCGCGGTGCTCAACGGAGGGGCGGCAACACCGGAGCCGATGAAGAGCGCTCCGGCTGCAAGCCCGGCATTGCGCCTGAGGCTTGCCAGCTCCCGCAGCTGCGGCTTCCAGCGGCCGCCCAGCTCGTAGATCAGCGCCATCGAGATCACTACCGCCGCGCCCGCAAAGCCAAGGTCTCCCGTAAACGCGTCCAGCGCCATCTTGCTGCTCTCGACCAGCGACACGCAGATCACGGCAACGAGCTGAACGAGAAACGCGAAGCGCAGAGCGGTACGGATGTTCTCGTGCCTGCGCTGCTGGTTGAATGGGTCCCCGAAGCGGTTGAAGAAGAGGGCAGCCTGTTCCCAAGACCAGACGATCAGCATCAGCTTGAGTGCCAGCACCAATCCCGACTCCCAGGTCGGGTCGGAGCCGAAGTCAACCCCGAAGCTGAGGAATGCCCCGATCAGGACGAGGTCGTAGAAGAGTTCCGACCAAGACGGCCTGGCCGAGGGCTGCGCGTTCACCTCGCGGAGTATGCCAGCAGGCAAGCCGCTTGCCCGCGCGCTACGGTTACCGAGAAGTCACCCCCGAGCAATTGGAGCAGTCAATGCCACGCACCTTCGCCACTTCCTTCCTCTCTGCGGCATGTATCGCCGCCGTCGCAGCCGTATCGCTCCCGGGCTGCGGCAAGCCCGAGTTCTGCGCCAAGCGCACCGACTTCAGCAGCGCCGTGACGACTCTTACGAATGTCTCGCTGACTCCGCCCGATCCGAATCAGATCAGCGCTGACGTGACGAGTGTCGAAAACGCTGGCACGGCGATGATCAATTCCGCCAAGGCCGACTTCCCAAGCGAGTCGTCGGCGCTCGAGACCGCCGTAAACAACACGGTGTCGACCGCCAAGGAATTGAAGACGACGAAGAACGTGACTGCAACGGGAGCGACGCTTGCTGCTCAGCTGCTGGCACTCAATGCCGCTTGGAACAACTTCAAGACCGCAACCAACAACGCCTGCAACTAGGAGAACGCCTCGCCGGCGGGCGGAGGTGCCCAGTTGAGCCACCTTCTGTCGCTTCTGCTTGAAGGTCTGGGCAACGCCGCGATGATGGCGTGGCAGATCTGGTGGGCGCTGGTACTCGGCTTCGCGATCTCGGCGATAGTTCAGGCTTGGGCGCCGCACGAGCGCGTGGAGGCTCTGCTTTCCGGCCCGGGCGCAGGTCCGATCGTGCGTTCGACGGCCTTCGGAGCTGCCTCTTCGTCTTGTTCATACGCCGCAATCGCGATCGCCAAGTCGCTGTTTCAGAAGGGAGCCTCGTCTGCCTCCGCTCTGGCATTTCAGTTCGCTTCGACGAACCTTGTCTGGGAGCTCGGACTCGTGATCTGGGTGCTGATGGGATGGCAGTTCACGCTGGCCGAGTACCTCGGCGGGATCGTGATGATCATTCTGATGTGGGCGCTGCTGCGGCTGTTTGTCTCGAAGCAGCTCGAAGAGGAGGCCCGCGAGCACGCTCGCGGAGCCGATACCGGCCATGAGCACCACATGGCGGCGACCGAACTGCCGCTGCGCGAGAAGCTGACGGACGCCCAGTCCTGGTCCGACGTGGCCCACAACTTTCGCGGCGACTGGCAGATGCTCTGGAAAGAGATCGTGATCGGCCTGCTGCTGGCTGGCTACATCGCTCTGCTTGGCGACGACTTCTTCAACGGGCTCTTCCTGACCGGCGCACCTCAGCTTGTGCAGACGATCTGGGGAGCACTCATCGGCCCGGTGATCGCGATGCTCTCGTTCGTCTGCTCGGTCGGGAACATTCCGCTTGCTGCTGTTCTGTGGTCGGGCGGGCTCAGCTTCGCCGGAGTGCTGGCGTTCATCTTTGCCGACCTGATCGTGCTGCCGATCATCATCGCCTACCGCAAGTATTACGGGAACGCCTACGCGATGCGGATCGTCGGGTTGATGTTTGTGACGATGGTTATCAGTGCCTTGGTAATCGATGTCCTGTTCGGCGCGCTCGGACTGATACCGGCAGTGAGACCGAGCACCGAAGACGTCTTCGGGATGATCAAGCTCGACTACAAGGCAGTTCTAAACGGGCTTGCGCTGATTGCTTTCGTCGCGCTATTCGCGATCACGGCGCGGCGCGGCGTCAAGGATCCCGTCTGCGGGATGAGCGTCGACAAGGCCATTGCGCTGAGCAGCGAGGTAGATGGAAAAACCTGGTATTTCTGTGGACCCGGCTGCCAGGAGAAGTTCACTCGAAGCGGAGACCCTGAGACGAGAGTGTAATCTTCGACTGATGGATCAGGCCTCGAAATCGTCTTCGATTACGCGCGACCGGGACATGTCGCAGCTGCCGCGCGGGCGTCACTCGCTGACCCGTGCTGAAGTGCTTGGCTCGCAGCGAGGACGGATGCTGCGCGCCGTTGCGGTTTCGGTTTCAGAGAAGGGTTACAAGGACACAGTTGTTGAAGACATAGTTCGGGGGGCTGGCGTGTCGCGCAAGACCTTCTACGAGCACTTCGATGACGTCCACGACTGCTTCCAGCAGGGTTACAGCGACTTCGCAGACGTCCTCATTCAAGAGATTACGGACGCATTCGTTGCTGCTGAGCCGACCGGGTTGAACCAACTTCGAGCCTGCTTCGTGGCAATGTTCAAGTTCCTCAGTGAAGAGCCAGAGTTGTCGCGCGCCTACTGGTTGGATGCGGTTGCAGCCGGCCCGGAGTGCGAGGCGACGCGGCAGCTGATCTACTCTCGCTTCGAACAGCTGTTTCGCATGGGCTGGGCCTTGCTCCGCGAGCGTGAGCCCGATCGGCCGGAACCGCTCGAGGGTTCATATGTCGCGGCGAATGGCGTGTCCGCTGAGCTTCAAATTCAGGCCCTGCTGTCGAGCGAGCCGGTAGACATTGAGGCGGCTGCCGAAGAAGCGCTGACCTTCTCGGTCGCGGTCCTAGTGGCGGAGCCTCTTGAAAGTGACTAGCCAGCCTTGGGCCCTGCTGCGGCAGGCCACGTAGAAGTTTCCTCGGCTTGCGCGCAACTCCTCCGCCAGGCCTGTGTTCTGGGTCGGGTAAGAAGTTCCAAGAACCGCTCCGCATGGCGGAGCAGAGGAGAGTTTCATGAATGGATTCAGTGCGGCCGCCGCTGGCGGCCTTGACACACCGCCCACGCTAACTGTGCGCCGTTCGCGCGCCGTTCGCCTCTTTCTCGTCAGCCTGCTCGCTGCGATTGCTGCGTTGTTCGTAGCCCCGCTCAGCTCAGATGCCGCCACCTTGACGCCGCTCAAGACGCAGGGCAGCAAGATAGTTGACAGCGCCGGCAATCAGGTTGTTCTTCA
>WLNX01000147.1 GCA_009699565.1 Actinomycetota bacterium
GGCCAGCAGCGTTCGCAGGTTTCCCCTCCTTGCGGCCGCGATCGTGGCCACTCCGAGAGCAACGTCACGCACACCGAATGCTCGGGCCATGACGCCGCCGTCTGCGCCGGCCGCCTCCCCGATCCAACGGGAGCTGGCCTGCTCGGTGTTGGCGATGAAGGCGGCTCCGATCACGATCCGGCCGGCTTGAAAGAGGACGTTGGGAATTGCAAGTGCCATTGTCAGCCAGCCACCGGATCGGGAGCGCCAAGCTCGCCCCACTCGGGTGGTTCGTATGCCTGGCCAGGAACGCCACCTAGGACGAGCAGACGGATGCCGTCGCTTCCCGCGGTCACTTTGCGCTTAACAGTTGGGCCGACCCGGGCCATCGTCTCTCGGTCAAGTGGGTAATCCTCGCCGGCAATGTTGATCACGCCACTGCCGTCCAGCACGACGTAGACCTCCTCCTGATCATCGTGAGTGTGGTCGTGGTCGGGGTAGCGGTCGTAGCCCGCTGGCAAAGTCAGGATGCTCATCCCGACCGACTTCACCCCCAGCTCGGCGCGCGCCTTGCGCAGCCCGCCGCCAAAGGTCGTTTCCATCTCGTCGATCTTCTTCACGCTGTAATCGGCCACTGCTTCCCCCTAGTTCGTAATCGTTCAGCCCACTGGACGCAGTGTGACGGAAACTGAATCAGTCCATCGAGCGGCCGGTCATCTTCTGGCCGAAGAGAATCAGCACGGCGGCGATCAGCCCCGTGACCGCCATCACGCTCATCCCCCAGAAGAAGCTGACCGCAGCCGCCGGGAGGATCAACAGCGGCGCCGCGGCGCCGCCGATGTGGCCGAGCCCGTCGCCCATCGAGACGCCGCGCGCGCGCAGCTGGGAGCTGAACTGTTCGGCTGTATTCACGTACATCAGCGGTACCGCGAAGCCGATCGTCAGCGAGACGATGAAACCGAAGACCACGATCACCGCAGCTACTGGAGCGACTCCGATGACGGCGAGGGCGACCGCAAAGACGACGAGGCTGATCGAGATCGTGAACTTTCGTTCGAACCGCTCGCTGTAACGAACCGAGCCGAGTGCACCGACGACCAGGCCGATGCCGGTGACACAGAGGAAGCTGAGGCTCGTCGTCAGCGAGAAGCCTTCGTGGGTCAGCATCGTCGGCGCCAACGTCAGCCAGCCGTAGTTGCCGACGTAATAGATCAGCCAGACGGCGAGGAACAGCGCTGCGCTCACCCAGAATCCGCGGAGGGCCTCAGCCGGCTTCAGCTCGGTCTCCGGAGGCGGCGGGCCTTGCGTGGCGGCGAATGCCTCCGCTTCCTCAACCCTCGCGAGAGCCTCGTCTTCGCGGCCATTCTGCAACAACCAGCGCGGCGACTCCGGAAGCCCCAGGCGGAGCGGAATCATCGCCAGGCCTCCGACGGCGGCGATCAAGAACATCGCTCGCCAGCCGTCGGTGAAGTTGGGAACCACCGCCACCGCGATGAACGGCGTGATTGCAATCCCGACATAGCCCCAGACGACGGCGCGGCAGCCCGCGTTGCCGCGCATGCGCGTGGGCGAGATCCCGTTGAGGTACGCGGCGGCGGCGGCGATCTCCGCGCCGATTCCCATCCCGGTGATGAAGCGGCCGACGAGAATCACAGGGAACGAGCCCGCGAAGGCCGTGATCAGCGCTCCGACGGTGAACATCGCGATCGAGATCAGAAGTGCCGGCCGCCTGCCGACACGGTCGGAGACGACCGCGTCCGCGAGCGACCCAACTACGTAGCCAAGAAGCCCGATCGTGATCGCGTAGGCGGCGGTTTCGGAGCTGATGTCGAACTGCTTCTCGATCACCGGCAGCACGTCGCCAATGTTGACGACGTCGTAGAAGGCGAAGAAGTAGGCCGCGCCAAGCGCAACCAGTACGCGCCGCGGGTAAGGCCAGACGCGGAGCGCGTCGAGGCGGTCGAGGATCCCTGAAGCGGCCGTGTCGGTCATCGGGGTCTTATACCAGCGCCAGCCCGTCGGAGTCCGACTCCCGGCCGACCGGGACGATTTGCCAAATCTTGACGCTCCCGCGGCGACCCGGCGGCGGTTGCATCCGTCGTAAGCGGAGTCGTCGGAGCGTGTTGAGCCGTGATCGTTGCGCCCGCTTGTCGCGAAGTGACGGAAAGCGAGTCAGTCCATCGAGCGGCCAGTCATGCTCTGGCCGAAAAGGACCAGCACAGCGGCAACCAGTGCTGTCAACGCCATCAGGCCGACGCCCCAGAAGAAGCCCACTGCTGCGGCCGGGAGGATCACAAATGGCGCGGCAGCGCCGCCGAGGTGGCCGACGCCAATGCCGATCGAGATCCCTCGAGCGCGCATGTTGGTGGCGAACTGCTCGGCCGTGTTGACGTACATCATCGGCACAGCAAATCCGATTGTCGCTGAGACGATGAGGCCGAAGAACATGATCACGCCCGCGACCGGCGCAAGGCCGATCACGATCAGCGCGGCGGCGAAGACGGTGAGGCTGGCTGCAATCGTGAACTTACGCTCAAAGCGTTCGCTGTAACGAACCGAGGCGAGCGCGCCGATCACCATTCCGATGCCTGTGACGCAGAGGAAGGTGAGGCTGGACGTCAGTGAGAAGCCCTCATCAGTCAGCAGCGTTGGCGCCAAGGTCAGCCAGCCGTAATTGCCGACGTAATAGATCAGCCAGATCGCGAAGAAGAGTGAAGCGCTGACCCAGAAACTGCGCAACTTCAGCGGCGGCTTCAGCTCAGCCATCGGCGGGGGCGGGCCTTGCGTGGCGGCGAAGCGCTCGGCCTCTTCGACGAGTTCCAATGCCTCATCGTGTTCACCCTTCACCACCAGCCAGCGCGGCGACTCGGGCAGGCGGTTGCGGAACGGGATGATCGCTAGGCCGCCGAGCGCGGCGAGCACAAACATTGCTCGCCAACCATCGGTGAAATTCGGCACCAGCGCCAACGCAACGAGCGGCGTTATAGCGATGCCAACGTAGCCCCAAACAACGGCGTGGCAACCGGCACGGCCACGCAGCCGCGTTGGTGAGATGCCATTGAGATAGGCCGCGGCAGCAGCGGCCTCGGCGCCTATGCCCATCCCGGTTATGAAGCGGCCGACCAGCAGCACCGTGAACGACCCGCTGAAAGCGATGATCAGGGAACCGACCGTGAACATCGCAACCGAGATCAGCAGGCCGGGGCGCCGCCCGAAGCGATCTGAGATCACAGCAACGGCGAGCGACCCAACGACGGAGCCGAGCAGGCCAACCGAGATCGCGTAAGCGGCCGTCTCGGAACTGATGTCGAACTGCTCGGCGATTCTGGGCAGCGCGTCACCGATGTTGACGATGTCGTAGAAGGCGAAGAAGTAGGCCGCGCCAAGGGCCATCAGCACGCGCCGCGGATATGGCCAAACGCGGATCGCATCAAGGCGCTCAAGGATTGCGTTCGGCGCCGTCCCGGTCATCGCTGGGTTATACCAGCGCCTATACCCCCAAGCGGAATCGAACCGCTGCTACCAGGATGAAAACCTGGCGTGCTAACCGCTACACCATGGGGGCCTGTACGAAGGCGAAGTGTAGACGCGACCGGCGCTCGAAGGTCAGCCGAGGTTGAAGACGCGCTGCGAGTTGGCGCTGAGGAAGAGCCCGCGGGTCTCGTCATCCAGTTCAAGCGAGTCCAGCCCGGCCAGCGCCGCCTGCGGCGTGACCATCGGAAAGTTCGATCCGAACAGCACCTTGTGGCGGCCGCTGCCGGTCTTCATGTAGTCAACTAGCTCCTTCGGCAGGCGGGCGAGAGTCCAGGCCGACGTGTCGATGTAGACGTTGGCGTGCTTGCGGGCAACGGCGACCATCTCCTCGGTCCATGGGTAGCCGGCGTGGCCGCAGACGATCACCAGCTCGGGGAAGTCGATCGCGATCTGGTCGATGTATGGAATCGGGCGGCCCGGCTCGCTCGGCATCAGCGGCCCGGCATGGCCGACTTGCGTGCAGAAGGGAACTCCCAGTTCAACGCACTCCGCATAGAGCGGGTAGTAGCGGCGGTCGGTCGGCGCTGCGTCCCACAGCCAGGGCAGCATCCGCAGTCCCTTGAAGCCGTCGTCCCGGACGCGGCTGCGCAGCTCGCGAACCGACTCCATCGGGCTGTCGAGGTCGGCTGAGGCAAGGCCAACGAAGCGATCGGGGTGCGCTGCGACCCAGCCGGCAACCTCGGCGTTGCTGATCATCTCGCCGTAGCGCGGCGAGCTCCAAGCCGAAAGGGTCGCCTTCGACACCCCGGCCACATCCATCGCGGCAATCGTCAGGCCGATCGGAATCTCCTCGGTCGGCAGCTCCTCCCCGACCCAGCGGCGCAGCGACGCGAAGATCGGGCTGCTGATCATCCGCAGCGTCGGGTGCTGGATCCAAGCGTCAATGATCACGGGCAGGACGCTACCCGTTGCGGGACAACGGTGCGACTGCCACACTTGAATCGATGCGATTGCTCCTCAGAAGGCAGCCAACGGAACCGGATGCGCGGCTGAGGCTCGCCGCGCTTGGCGCCGGCAGCGCAGGAGCCGTCGCCGTTGGAGCTGTCGCGATCGGCGCTCTGGCCGTGGGCGCGCTGGCGATCGGCAGGCTCTCGGTTGGGCGCGGGGAGATCAGGAAGCTGCGGATCGACGAGCTTGAGGTGGGAAGACTGCGCGTTGAGGAGTTGGAAGTAGTTGGCAGCGAACAGCCGACCCCGTGAGCGGGGTACAGTGGCGACGCGCCGCCGTAGCTCAGTCCGGTAGAGCAGCGGGCTTTTAACCCGAAGCGCGCAGGTTCGAATCCTGCCGGCGGCA
>WLNX01000148.1 GCA_009699565.1 Actinomycetota bacterium
GAAGAGCCCCGGAGCCCAGAAGGCTTTCAACGATTCCTTCAGCTGAGGGCCGAGCTTCTCAACGCGAGCTCCAATACCGGCGGGCAGGTGACTTAGGCGATCTTCGACCCCCTCTCGGGCGTGCCAGAACTTTGGGTTGAGGCGAACCCGGTTGAAGTACCGCGACAGGGCCCCGACGTTCGGTGCGATCGACATCCCGTTGTCGTTGAGGACCACGACCATCGGCGTTCCCATCCCGCCTGCCTGATGGATCGCCTCGAAGGCGACTCCACCGGTCATCGCTCCGTCGCCGATCACGGCAGCTACCCGACCGGCGTTGGGCCGACCGAGGATACGCATCCCCTCTTTGAGGCCGACGCCGTAGCCGATTGACGTAGAAGCGTGCCCGGCACCCATGATGTCGTGCTCGCTCTCTTCGATTGAGCAGAACGGCGCGAGTCCGCCGTAGTGGCGGATCGTCGCGAGCTCGTCCCGGCGACCGGTCAGAACCTTGTGTGGATAAGCCTGATGGCCGACGTCCCAGAGGATCTTGTCGCGCGGCGAATCGAGCACCGAATGAAGAGCGACCGCGAGTTCGCAGGTACCGAGGTTCGCGCCGAAGTGCCCCCCGATCTCACCGACGGTGTCGATGATGTACTCGCGCACCTCCTGCGCCACCTGCTGAAGCTGTGCGTCATCGAGACCGTTGAGGTCTTGCGGGCCGTTGATTGCGTCTAGGAGGCGTTCCATGAAAAGGGGATCAGCGTGTATACGCAGATCAGTAGTCTAACTTCTCACTCGAGGCTCGACGAAACGCGTGCAATCGGGCCCTTCCGCCAGAGTTTCCTTCTCCTGTGAACGCCGAAACAGCCACTCAGCCGCCCGCTCCTAGACGCATCCGCCCTGAGATCCAGGCGCTGAGGGCGATCGCGGTCGGCACGGTCGTGATCTTCCACTATTGGCCCCACCTCATCACGGGCGGATACGTCGGCGTTGACGTCTTCTTTGCGATCAGTGGATTCCTGATCACCGCCCATCTCGTTCGCGAGGTAGACCGCACCTCGAAGGTCTCGCTCGGCGGCTTTTGGGCCAGGCGCGCAAGGCGAATTCTTCCCGCGGCGCTGCTGGTGCTGCTGTTCTGCGCAGTCGCGACCTACATCTGGGTTCCGTTGAACCTATGGGACCAGTTCTTTGGAGAGATCAAGGCGAGCACGCTTTACATCGAGAACTGGAATCTCGCGAGCCAGGCTGTCGACTACCTTGGCGCTGAGAACCGCCCGTCGCCGGTCCAGCACTATTGGTCCCTTTCGGTCGAGGAGCAGTTCTACATCTTCTGGCCGGTGGTCATCCTGATCGCGATGACGCTCGCCCGGCGCGGATCGGCGCTACTTAGACGAAGGGCGATCGCGGGGATGCTGATCGTCCTCACCATCACCAGCCTCGCCTATTCGATCTGGAAGACGGGAGCCGACCCTGCGGCGGCGTTCTTCGTGACGCCCACCCGCGTATGGGAATTCGGTGCCGGAGGAATCTTGGCGCTGGCAGCCGTCAGCACCGCTCGCCCAGCGCTCCGCAGCGTCGTTTCGTGGGCCGGGCTCATTGCGATCCTCGCCGCCGCCTTCTTCTACTCGCCCGACACGCCGTTCCCCGGCGCTGCGGCGCTGCTGCCAATCCTCGGGACGCTGGCCGTCATCTGGGCGGGCGCGCCCGAGCTGCGCTGGTCTCCTCTGGGTTGGATGCAGCTGCGGCCGGTGCAGTGGGTCGGCGACACGTCCTACTCGATCTACCTCTGGCACTGGCCACTGCTGATCCTCACCCCCTTCGTCCTCTTCCACTCGCTTTCATCCGCTACAAAGCTGATTCTGCTCGCGATCACGATCGCGCTTTCTGCTCTGACCAAGCGACTCGTCGAGGACCCGATCCGCTCCGGCCCGTTGCTCGCCGGAAAACGGCCGCTAAGAACGCTGGCGTACGCGCTGCCTGCCACTCTGCTCGTTCTGGCCGCGAGCTTCGCCGGTATCTCAGCCCTGCACCAACGCCAAGATGCCGACCGACGCGCCTCTCAGGAACTCTTGACCAGCAACGCACCCTGCCTCGGTGCCGCAGCGAGGGATCCGGAGAACCAGCCTTGCATCAACCCGAAGCTCAGGCTGTCAGTGGCACCGACCCCCGCTACGGCGCGCGAAATCGTGATTCCCCACAATGCCACCAAGGCCAACATGAGCCCGCTTTGCCAGGGGGGCCTTAAGCGCGAAGGCGTCCTTGAACTGTGCACGATCGGTGTCGCCCCGGCCGAGGCAAAGCGGCAGATGGTTCTGATCGGAGACAGTCACTCACGACGCTGGCGTCCGGGCTTGAATGCGGTCGCTGTTCAGCAAGGCTGGTCAGTAGTGTCGATCGTGCGGCGCCGATGCCCCCTGAGCACCGTCAAGCGCAGCCGCGAGGGACCGGATCGCGTCGGCTGCGAACGCTGGAAGAAGGAGCTGCCCGCCTGGCTCGCCAAACACCCTGAGATAGACAGCCTGATGGCGACCCAGTCGACCGCAACACGTGCCTCGAAGAGCTTCTTCGAGCAGCAGGTCAAGGGCTACCTTTCCGGCTTCCGGTCGCTGCCGGCGTCGATCAAACACATCGTCGTGCTGCGCGACAACCCGAGAGCGGCGCCGACGACGCTGGACTGCGTCGAACGCGCCATGAACCAGGGCAAGCCGGCCGGCCCAGCCTGCGCACTTGAGCGCCAAGCAGTTCTGTTCCCTGATCCTTTGGCGGCCGCCGCGAAGGCACTTAACCGGCCGGGAGCGGGAGTGGTTGACCTGACCGACTTCTACTGCGGCCCGAAGCTCTGTTACGAGGTGATCGGAGGAGTGCTAGTCCACTCGGACGAGCACCATGTGACGGAACTCTTCAATCGCACCCTTGCGCCATTCCTCCTGCGAGCCCTCAACCGCGGTCAGTGGCTCAACCGCTGACCGCCTCCACGCCGCTCAGCTGTCGCGGCTTGCGATGAAATCGGTGATGCGTTCAAGCTGGTCGGCGCCTTTGGGCGCCGCCTTCGCTAGCGCCTCGCGCGTCTGGCGGTGGGAGACTGAAGCGAGCTCGTTGGCCTGAGCCAAACCGAACTCGCTGACATATGTTCGCTTGCCGTGGCGCTCGTCGCTGCCCGAGGGCTTCCCAAGCTCGTCGTCGGAACCGGTGACGTCGAGAATGTCGTCAACAATCTGAAAGAGGATTCCCAGCTCGCGGGCAAAGTCCCGATAGGCCTTCAGGGAATCGGCATCGACGCCCTGCAGCAGACAGATGCACTCCACCGATGCGTTGATCAGTCGGCCGGTCTTGCGGCCATGCAATTCGCGCAGGCCTTCCGGCCCGTCAACGGCGATTGCTTCGACGTCGATGTACTGCCCTCCAACCATCCCGTTGACCCCTGTTGCGGCTGCCAGCTCGGCAGCGGCGTCAAGCAGCAGCCGAGGTTCACCCTGCTGGCGCGTGAGAATCAGATTGAAGGCCTCTGCGTAGAGCGCATCACCTGCGAGGATCGCGACGTCCTCCCCAAAGGCAACGTGGCACGACGGCTTGCCGCGGCGCAGGTCGTCATCGTCCATCGCAGGAAGGTCGTCGTGAATCAGCGAGTAGCTGTGGACCATCTCAATCGCCGCAGCAAACGGAAGAACCTCGCGAGGGTCCGCGCCGAGGGCGCTCGCGGTGGCCAGTGAGAGAACCGGCCGTATCCGCTTGCCGCCGGCCATCAGCGAGTAGAGCATCGCCTCTTCCAGCCCTGCCGTCGTTGCACCGTCCGCGAAGGTCAGCTGACGAAGGAAATTGTCGACCTGTTCACGCAGGTCGTCCGGGTAGTCCGCCGACACCTCAGAGAAGCGTGTCCTGACCCGGCAGCGGCTCTTCCGGGGTGGCCTTGGCGAGCCGGTCAAGTTCGGCAGAGGCCTGACTTGCAAGCGCAGCGCAGTCCTCCACCAGTGACGCGGCGGCATCACTCGAAAGCTCGCCGCCGCGAAGCTGCTCGGCGGCTCGATCAAGCCGCTCGACCAGTTGGTCGATTGCAGTCGTGTCCAAATCACTCATCATCTGCCTCGCTCTTTCCGATCTCGGCCATCGCTGCGTTGAGTATCCCATTGACGAAGGCGGGCGACTGGGCGCCGCAGTATTCCTTGGCCACTTCGACGGCCTCATCAATGGCTCCGGCCGGGGGAATCGGATTCTCCGCCGGCACCGCTTCGGGATGGAGCATCTCGACCAGGGCAATCCGCATGATGCAGCGCTCGAGCACGGCAATTCGCTGGACGCTCCAGTCGATCGAGTAGCGCCCGATCACCTCGTCGAGGGACTCCTTGAGATCGTCGGCGGCGTGGACGAGAGATCGCGTCAGCGGACTGGCACCCCGCTCAAGGACAGTACTGACGGGCGCTCCGGCTATCTCCGCTTCGTAGAGGACGAACGCTGCGTCGCGGCGCTGTTCGCTGCGGCGTGACATGCGGCGGCTGTCGCCTAGACGCGCGACATGTAGTCGCCGGTCTCTGTCTGGACCTTGATTCGGTCGCCGATGTTGACAAACAGCGGAACCTGAATGACGGCGCCGGTCTCAAGCGTCGCCGGCTTGTTGCCCCCGCCTGATGCGGTGTCGCCGCGAAGGCCGGGTTCAGTTTCGGTCACTTCGAGTTCGACGGAAGCAGGAAGCTGAAGGGCGTTCGGCTCGGAGTCGATGAAGAGAAGGTCAACGTCATCGTTGGGCTTCGTCCAACGCAGCTCATCCTCCACCAGCGCCATCGGAATTGCGAGCTGGTCAAAGGTCTCGCTGTCC
>WLNX01000149.1 GCA_009699565.1 Actinomycetota bacterium
GCAGTGATCACTCGCGACTTCGGATCAGCCGCCTTTACCGCTTTGTAGGCGGCCCGCAAGAGCTTGACGTAGCTGGGAGCAAAGGACCGCACCGGGAAGTAGCGCTTGAGAGACGGCTCGTTCCAGATTTGGAAAGAGCAGAGCGGATGCTTTGGCACGTCCGGATTGGCGGCCCAGAAGCTGCCGCGCGTTCCGTAGCGGCCAATCAGCGTCGCCAGGAACTTGCCGTAGGTCGCCGGATCTCTGGGCGGGGAGAAGTCCACGCCGGGATGCGCGGCGGCCCAGAGAGGGGCGCGAAGCACGAGGGCCGTCACTTGGATGTCGCTGCGCGCGGCGGCGGCGATCCGGCGATCGATCACCGAGAAGTCCGTTGGGATCCCGTCAACAAGCGGGTAGCGATCGCGAACGAGCGGCGGCACGTCGGCCTCGGTCGCGTAAGGCTGCAGCAGGTTCCACTCAATCGGCATACGCATCGAGCGGACGCCGTTGGCCCGCATTACTGCGTCTTCCGCGACCAGATCAACAAACGGACTGTCGAGAGGCCCATTGGCCATCACACCGAAGAAGCGCGGGGAAACGCTCGCAGCGGCCGACCCGGGCAGCACAAGTGCTGCCATCACGGCGGCAGTCATCGCAAGCGGCAGTCGCATCACCCGTTACAACGCTCTCAGGAGTCGATAGTTGCGCCGACCTGACGCAACACGGCGACGGCGTCTATCCCCGGGAAGGCCTGCCGGAGCTTCTCCTGCGCTTCATCGGTGGACACGCCGCGGCCGATCAGGTCTAGCGCGACCAACCTCGCCCCTTCAACGCTCCCCTCGGGAGCATCGCCGCCAACCGGCGGTTCCGTCAACGGCGTCGGCCTCGACACGGCGTGGCTGTGGAGCTCTAGCACGCTGAGACGGACCTGGCTCAGCTCCTCCTGAAGCTCGGCCGCTGACGAGCGGACCGAAGCAACGAGCTGCTCAAGCGAGCGCTCGACCGCTTCAATCCGTGCGAGGGCCGCGCTGCGCGACTCCTGAGGGTCGTTTGACGGTGAGTTGGTCATCTTCTAAGCCTAGCCCGCAGAGGGCTTCTCAACCGCCGGTTCGGGCCGCAAACCGGCTGCGTCCAAGCCGTCGAGTTGCCGCTTCAAGTCGCGCAGTTCATCGCGCAGACGGGCGGCGTGCTCGAAGCGGAGCTCTTCGGCCGCGGCGAGCATCTCCTCTTCGAGCGTCACGATCGCCTTCTCTAGCTCGTCGGGAGAGTGCTCGGAGAGGTCCTGCTTGGCTCCGCGGCGCGCCTTCTTGGGAGTCTTGCTTTCGGCCTGCAGGAACTCCGCGATGTCGCTGACTCCCTTGCTGATCGAAGCGGCGGTGATCCCATGCTTCTCGTTGTGTGCGAGCTGGATCTCCCGGCGGCGATCGGTCTCCGAGATCGCTGTATTCATTGCGTCGGTCCGCTTGTCGGCGTACATCAGCACAGTTCCTTGGACGTGGCGCGCTGCGCGCCCGATGGTTTGAATCAGCGACGTCTCGCCGCGCAGGAAGCCTTCCTTGTCGGCGTCAAGGATTGCCACCAGGGAAACCTCCGGCAGGTCGAGTCCTTCGCGCAGCAGGTTGACCCCGACGAGGACGTCGAACTCGCCAAGGCGCAGGTCGCGGATGATCTGGATCCGCTCCAGCGTGTCGACGTCGCTGTGGAGGTAGCGGACGCGAACTCCCATCTCGACGAGGTAGTCGGTCAGATCCTCAGCCATCTTCTTGGTCAGTGTTGTCACAAGCGTGCGCTCCCCAAGCTCCACGCGCGCCTTGATCTCGCCAAGCAGGTTGTCGATCTGGTTGAGCGTTTCGCGGACTTCGACAATCGGGTCAACGATTCCGGTCGGTCGCACAATCTGCTCGGCGACGACGCCGGAGTGGCCGCGCTCGTAACCACCTGGCGTTGCGCTCACGAAGACGATCTGCGGGGTGATCGACAGGAACTCTTCAAATGTCTGCGGCCGGTTGTCCATGGCGCTCGGCAGGCGGAAGCCGTAGTCCACGAGGGTTGACTTGCGGCTGCGGTCGCCCTTGTTCATCGCGCCGATCTGCGGAACCGTCTGATGCGATTCGTCGATGAAGCAGACGAAGTCCTCGGGGAAGTAGTCGATCAGGCAGTAGGGCCTCTCCCCCGCCTTGCGGCCGTCGAGGATCCGCGAGTAGTTCTCGATCCCGCTGCAGAACCCCATCTCCTTCATCATCTCGATGTCGAACTGCGTGCGCTGACGCAGGCGGAGCGGCTCGAGCACCTTGCCTTCGGCCTCAAGCTGCGCACATCGCTCCTCAAGCTCAAGGCTTATCTCGGCGACAGCAGCGTCGATGCTGCCCTCCTCGACGTTGTAGTGCGTTGCGGGCCATACGGCGATGTGCTCAAGACCGTCACCAAGCAGCTCGCCGGTGAGCGGGTCGAACTCCTGCAGCCGTTCGACTTCGTCGCCAAACAGGGTCACCCGGTAGGCGCTTTCGGCGTAGGCAGGGAAGACCTCGAGTGCCTCGCCGCGGACACGGAATGTGCCTCGCGTCAATGCGGTGTCGTTACGCGTGTACTGGATCGTGACGAGCTTGCGCAGCAGTTCGTCACGATCGATCGTCTCACCCTGCTTCAACACTTGGACGTTGTTGTCGTAGGTCTCCGGCGACCCCATGCCGTAGATCGCAGAGACGCTGGCGACGATCAGAACATCCCGCCTGGCAAAGAGTGCAGCCGTCGCGGCGTGCCGCAGCCGGTCGACCTCCTGGTTGATCGACGAGTCCTTCTCGATGAAAAGGTCCTTGCTCGGGACGTATGCCTCGGGCTGGTAGTAGTCGTAGTAGCTGACGAAGTACTCGACGGCGTTGTCGGGGAAGAACGTGCGGAACTCGTTGCAGAGCTGTGCGGCAAGGGTCTTGTTGTGCGCCATCACCAGAGTTGGGCGCTGCACCCGCTCGATAACGCCAGCCATCGTCATCGTCTTGCCGGTGCCGGTGGCGCCGAGCAGCGTCGTGTACTGCGAGCCCGACTCGATCTCGCGCGAGATCGCATCAATCGCGGCAGGCTGATCAGCAGCAGGCGTGAAAGCGCTGTCGAGGCGGAACTTTGGCATCAAGGCAAGGGTAACGGCCGGTCAGCCGCTGATCCCGAGCTCTTTGGCGTAGCGCTCGCGATACTGAGTTTGCGCCTCGAGCACCTTGAGCACGTACGCGCGAGTCTCCGGGAAGGGGATGTCCTCGACATTGAGTGACGAGCCACCCCACCTGTCGGCGTTGCCGGGCCCGGCGTTGTAGGCCGCCAGCACCGCCGCCAGATCGCCGTCGTACCTGTCGAGGAGCTCCCGAAGCAGGTAGGAGCCGTAAGAGATGTTGATCTGCGGAGTGGCGAGGTCTTCAACCGTGAAGGCGGTCCCACCTGAACGCCGTGCGATATCGCGCGCGGTTTCCGGGGTGATCTGCATGAGGCCCTCGGCACCGGCCGATGAGGTCTGGCCGGAGCGGAAGTGGGACTCGGCGAAGATCACGGCGGCAATCAAAGCCGGGTCAAGATTCTTTGCCTTTGCCTGCTGTCGGATGATGTCCTCGTGGCGCAGCGGATATTGAATCTCGGTTACGGCAGTCGTAACCGTGCGATGCGTGAGCACCCAGGCGGCGCCTCCGAGCAGCACTAGTACCAGCAAGCCGGCTACCCAGCGCCGGGAAGACGCCGAGCGACGGCTCACGACGCAAGCTGATCGAGGATCAGCGCCAGTTCGCTCTCCATCTGCTCGGCCGTACCGTCGTTGACCACAACGAACGTCGCCCGCTGCGCCTTCTCCTGCTGAGTCAGCTGACGGGCGTGACGCTCGTCAGCTGAAGCATGGCCTCGGCTTTCGGCGCGAAGGCGGCGCAATTCCTCGTCGGCGATCACAGCGATCGTCGCGTCATAGATTCCATCCATGCCGGCCTCGAACAGCAGCGGAGTCTCTACCACCGCTGCACGGGGAGTTGGATCGTGGTCGAGCGACCGCTCCCTGAACGACGCGACCTCGGAGCCAACCAGCGGCCACAGCAGAGACTCGAGCCAGGCCCGCTCATCGGCATCCGCGAACGCCATCCTCGCGATGGCGGCTCGGTCTGCAACGCCTCCAGGAGCCACCTCAACGCCCCAACGGCCGGTGACCTCGTCGAGAACGTGCTGCTGTTCGTACAGCCCGTGAACGACCGCGTCGGTCGAAAGGGTCAACGCGCCGAGCCTGGTCAGAGCGTCAAGCGCCGTACTCTTGCCCGACCCCATCCCGCCGGTCAGACCTACGAAGGGAACGCGCGTTGAATTGCTCAGGGCAGTGCCGCCGCTGTTAGTCCTGCGGCGCTTCCGGCGCGGCTTCAGCCTCCGCCTCGACCGCAGCTTCAGCCACTGCTTCAACTGCTTCTTCTGCCTCGGCTTCGGCCTCAACGATCTCTTCAGCCTCGGCGACGACTTCAGCCTCGGCAACAGCCTCTGCGACGGCGTCGACTTCGGCTTCGGCTTCGGCCGGTACGACTCCGGCGATCGACTCGTCTACGACAGGCGGAACGAGGTCGGCGGGGGCCTCAATTGCGGCGTCCTCCTCGGGGAATTCAAGGTTGCCGGTGTGTGCCGAAAGGATCTGACCCTCGACCCGCTTGACCGACAGGGACAGCCGGCGACGCTCGTCGTCGACCTCGAGGACCTTGACCTTGATCTCGTCTCCAGGCTGCACGACCTCGCGCGGGTTCTCGACGTGGTGGGCGGCGAGCTCGGAGATGTGGACGAGCC
>WLNX01000015.1 GCA_009699565.1 Actinomycetota bacterium
CCAAGCCCGCTGTTTGCCCCCGTTACTGCGCAGATCTTTCCGGTCAGGTCTGCATCGACCGGCTCGAGCAGTCCCAGCGACCTCCTGGCGGCCCATCCCGCTCGCGAGAAGCCGGGCGCAATCGTCAGGTCGAGCAGATTGTCGGCGAGCCCGCGAATCATGCCTCAGACGGTAGCCGCCTGCGGCGACTCACAGGCGCCGAGTTAGCCGCGGATGGTGCCCTTCGCGCTGTCGCCAATTCCGAGCGATTCACAGAAGACAATCTGTGGCGGTTCGGCTGCGATTGAAGCGGCGAGCGCCCCGAGCTCGGCCATGTGCGGCTGCTGGACGTGCTGATTGAGCGCATCCTGCGATTCCCATCTCTCGACAAAGACGAGCGTGTTCGGGTCATTGATGTCCCGGTGAAGGGCATATGAGAGGCAGCCCTCCTGCTCGTGAACCTTCTCGATGATTGGGGTCAGACCGGCTATTGCCGTGTCGGCCTCTCCGTCGTTCACTTTGATCGTTGCAACAACCAGAATCTCGCTCATGGGATGACACTACCGCTGGAACCGGCTCTTGGGAACGGTGAGGTGTCCAGTGTGGGCAGAGGACTTGACCTCCTGCCGTGGTACTAAACCGCCATGAAAACTATTCCAAGCTTCTCCCGATCCAATACCCCGAAGGCGCGTCGCCCGATGGCGCTCGCTTCCGTGGCAACGGCGGCCGTCGCCTTCGCGCTAGTCGTTGGCGGCTGCGGCGACAAGACCGAGGTGGTCCCGAACACCGTTGACCAGAGCGTCGAAGTTGCGCAGCAGATGCTGAGCGACAAGGGTTTCCAGTCCACGGTCACCCGCGTCACTAGCAACCAGTTGGCAAACGAGGTCCTCAAGCAGTCGCCAGTTGGCGGCACCGACGCCAAGACCAGCGAGAAGATCGCGCTGACTGTCTCAAACGGCCCGGGTGACGGAATTGTTCCCGATGTAGCCGGTGACGCAGCCGACCGCGCCGAGCGAGAGCTTCGCAACGCCGACTTCGAACCAGTCGTCAAGGAGGTCTACAGCTCCGTGCATGAAGCGGGCTTTGCAGTTGGGACGAACCCGGCTGCAGGCACCGACATGCAAAAGGAGACGAAGGTCACTCTAAATGTCTCCCGCGGGCCACGCCACAGCAGCGTCCCTGACGTGATTGGGCTTTCCGAGAACAACGCCGACGCTGCTCTCACTAACGCCGGCTTCCGCGTTGATCACGCCTTCAAGGTCGCAAACAAGACCCCCGGCTCAATCATCGCTCAAGATCCTGTCGGCGGAGTATCAGCCGCCATCGGTTCGAGCGTCCAGGTTGTGATTGACCGCAAGCCGGTCAAGGTGACGGTTCCAAACGCAGTCGGCCTGACACAGGCCGAAGGCGACCGCAAGCTGCAGAACGCGGGCCTTGACGCCGTCTACTCGACAAAGATCGTGTCGAGTGCCTCGCAGAACGGGATCGTCTTGGCCGAGTCGCCTGGAGCCGGCAGCAAGGTAAACGAGGGGACAAACGTTGCCCTCACGATTGGCAGGTACAAGCGCCCGACTCCGCCGGTGCCGCCGGTGCCGCCGGGACCGAGCTCGATCGTCAAGCAGTTCAACCTCAAGGCCGACCAGACGAAGACCTACACCGTCGTATGGTCCTCGGGCCAGTGCCCTGGGGGAACCGGCAACGCCGTCCTGAGTGGAGATGGCGGCGGAAGCGCGATGAGCGGAGCCCAGATCACCGATCAGGGACCGGCGGGCAAGCGCTCGTACTACGCGACGACGCAGACCTCGGACATCACCAGTCCGGTCACGCTGAAGATCACGATCACCTGCCTGGTTCAGTAACCGCCAGTCAGCTCAACCGGTGCCGGGGCGTGCGATGACGCGCTCCGGCACCCGGTAGGGCCTGCTTCCGGCGACCCAGTCGACGGCGCCGTCGCGGCCGACGATCATCCCGGTCGCCGAACTCTCTGGAAGCAGTTCCATCGCCCGCTCCCGGCCGCTGAGAAAGGCGGCTTTGGAAAGCGCTTCGGCCCGCCAGCCGTCATCGGCAATTACCGTTACCGACGCGATGTCCGAGTTGGCGGGACGGCCGCTGGCGGGATCGAGAAGATGATGGCGCTCCTCGTCGCCGTCGCGCCATCTGCGGCCTTGAGACGAGCTTGTGACCAGGGCCGTGTCGCCCTCGAGCCTGAAGCGAGCGGCGGGAGGCCCGAGCGGGTCGAAAGGGTTGTCGACGTCGACCCGCCACCCGCCTGTCGGAGACCGGCCGGCGCTGCGCAGGTCTCCGCCAAGATTGACCAGAGCGCCCGGCGCGCCCGCCTCGACCAGCGCCGTGGCGACAATGTCCGCGGCCAGCCCCTTGCCTATCCCTCCGGAATCGATCCCGCGATCGCTTGTCAGAGCAACGGTTCCGCCGCCGCGGTCTACGGTGACCCCGGGCTCCTCCCGGCCTCCGCTTCTATGCGAAGCCTTGTTGTCACTTGCGGGAGCCTGGGGCGGGAGCGCCTCCAGATCCTTGAAGGTGCGGTCGTATCCCAGCGCGACGAGATCGCCGAGGACGGTCGGGTCGAACAGCCCTCCCGTGATGCGCCAGCCTTCTACGGCCTTCTCAACGAGGTCGATCGTTTCCGGCGACGCCGCGACTGCGCCGCCACCCGCAGCGTTGATGCGCGAGACCTCGCTGTCCGGCAGAAAGCGGCTCCACAGGCGCTCCAACTCCTGCACTCTTGAGATCGCCAGCGCCGCGTGCTGCGGGTCGGCACCCCCGTAGATGACGTGGACGCCGGTGCCCATCGCATCGAACGAGAGCGAAGTCAGCTGCATTGCCCTACCCCGCCCCGACTACGGCCGCTGGCCGCGCGCGGTCAGCTCCATCGAGAGCGCGAGTGGTTCCGGTTCTCGTTGTATCCGCTGCCACCTGAGCCAGTGTGCGCGTCTGAGCTGAGGTCCTCGCAGATCGAGCCCGAACCGGATCCGGAGCAGGCCTCGAAGTAGGTCGTGTGGCCCTTCTGACCGCCGGCCTGCACCGCGAAGTACTCGCCGTCCTTCTTGGCGCGAAGTCCGTAGTTGGAGCCCCCGTACGGGCCCCATCCGCCGCCGCCTCCGCTGTCCTTGGTGATCGACCAGCCCGCCGAGGAGGCTTCCTGCTTGTAGGCCGCGACCACTTCGGCGGGGGTCTTGTCGGAGTTGGAGTAGCGGACGTATTCGACGCCGCTGCGATCGCTTGAGTTGAGCTGATCCGAGCCGGAAGGCGCGCTGAGCGCGATGCCGCCCTTGGTGGTCGAAGAGTCGGAGGACTTGGTGGTCGTCCCGCCTGAGGACTCCTGGACGACGGTGGTGGTTGTCGAAGATCCCCCGCAGGCTGCGAGTACGACGGCGGCGCAGCCAACAAGTGACGCTCCAACAAACTTGAATGCCTTCATCCGACCCTCCGGAGGTTCGTAGTTGAACTGCGACAGTAATTACGCCTCAGCAGGCTGTCAACCGGGTTAGCCGCCGTTGCTTGCGGCGGTGTACTCGCGGCTCGGCTGGCCGCGAAGCGCCGTCGGAGCAGGGCGCGGAGTCCCCTTGGCGGTTGCGCCAGCGATCACAGGCAGCAGGATCTTTGAGGGCTGAGCTCCGCCGAGCGAGATCGTGTTTGTGGCCGTGCCGTCGTCGATCGTGGCGAACTTCCAGATCGCGCGGTCACCTCCGGCAGCCTCCAGCGTCACTCGGATCTTTGAGCCGGCACGGAAGGCGTGGGCGACCGGGAAGAGAGGCACCCTCACACTCGTGAAGACGCCCGCGGGAAGGAACGCCGCGTCCTTCTTCAGGTGGGTCGGGAACGGATCCAGCGCCGTCGACTTCTTGGCGTCAAGTTTGCGATGGGACGCCCGCAGCCAGCCGTTCTGGATGTAGGTCTCCTTGCCGTCGGGGCGCACCTCGCTGAGCGTGACCTGGAGGTCGGTGTCGCGCGCCGAACTCTTGAGGAAGAGGTCGATACTTGAAGTACCTGCAATCACGATGTCGCTGCCAAGTGCAGCGGTGGTGAAACCGATGCCCTTGCCGGAGGCTAGAGGTGTCCAGTCATAACGGGGCTGAGCCTTCCAGTCGTCCCCGGCGCCCTCGCCATAGAGGGTCTGCAGGGGCCGCGCCGAAGGATCTGACAGGTATGACGCAGTCGTAGCGGAGCCTGGCTTGGCGCTCGTCATCGTGCCGTCCGGGCCGAAGTAATAGGTCTTTGCCTTGACCTGACGGATCGGCCACGAGTCGTAGCCGAGGTCCCAGGTCGCGCCGATCGAGCCGAGCCCTTCGGGTCCGGCGCCGTTGTCCATCATCAGACGAACGCGCGGGTCGCGCTTGAAGATCGCCTTTGCGGCCTTGACATTGGTCATCTCAGCAAAGCGCGACTGCAGCACCGGCGCCGCCGGAGCGTTCGCAAGCACTGCGTACAGGCCGCTGCTGAGGCTGATCACGGAGTTGGAGATCTTCGGGATGCGATCAGCGACGAACAGGTTAAGGAACTCAACCCAGCGCGTCAGCGTTGACGGCCCGAGCGAGTCGCAGTGGACCCCGTTCTGCAGCGAGAGCCAGACGTTGGGGTTCTTCTTCAGCGCCGCGAGGCTCTCAACAAAATGGCCGCCGGTCTGCTCGTCCTGGTACTGGCCGATCAGGAAAGTTGGAACCTTGATCTTGCTGACCCATGCGCCCGGAGAGCGCTGGTCAAACTCGCCCGGGGTCCGATACGGGTTCTCGTCGATCACCTTGATCGCGTCCCGCGTCTGGAGGCGCAGCTTCTGGTTGGCAATGCAGTTGACGTCACCGGCGTTGACGAGCGCCTTGGCCCACGGCTGGCCACCCTCGGGAGCCGGCTCGGCGTCGGACATCCGCTCGCGAACCCACGACAGCGCGAACCCGGAGTTGTTGATTCCCCCGGGATATCCGGTGGCCGTGTAGGTGTCGTCCGTCACCGACATCGGGGCGATGGCAGCGAGATGAGGGGGCTGCGTGCCCGCTGTGAAGAGCTGAGTGATGCCCGAGAACGAGATTCCGGCCATTCCCACCTTGTGCCCCTTGACCCAGGACTGGGCGGCAACCGTCTCGATTGCGTCGTACCCGTCATATGTGGTCGGCAGGCCAAAGAGGTCAAACGCTCCGCCGGAGCAGCCAGAGCCGCGCATCTGAACGCTGACCACGGCAAACCCGAGCAGCGGCGAGATCAGCGCGCCAACGGCGGTCGAGGACGCGGGAGCGAGCGGGTCGGAGCCTGCCAGCGGGAACTTGTGCGGCGCGGCCGTCTGGTAACCGGAATACTCGACGATGGTCGGGAAGGGGCCTTCATCCAGTGACTTCTTCCCGGAGGGAAGGCGCACCGTCATCGCGATCTCGATGCCGTCGCGCACCTTCACGTAGTTCAGCCCCGCCTTCAGTTTCTTCTTCTTGAAGAAGGATGCCGCCGGGTTCGACTTGGTGCTGAGGACCTTGAACTTCGGCGTTAGCGTCGAGCCGGCGCGAACTCGGTAGTTGCTGCCGGCTGAGACGTCGAGAAAGATGTAGCTGCCGAAGCGGTCTGTCGTGCCGCTCTGGATCGCCTTGCCTCGGGCGTTAAGCAGCGAAACCTTCTGATCCGGCTGCGCTCCTAGGACATAGGCTTGGCCAATGCTGCCGTTGGCCGATAGGCCGGCTGCGCCGGCGGGAACCGCGGCGAATGCCGCGACAGCCACCGCAGCGATTGAACCGATTGCCAACGTCCGAACTTTGAGCATCTACCCCTCCAAGGGTTGAGGCGAGGGTTATCGCCGTTCGCGGAGACTACCGGGGTGGCAAGCGCCTGGGCGCCACCAACTCGTGGCGTGCCCCGCGACCACGGCTAGGCTCCGCTGCGTGAACCACTTAAGCGAGTCGTTAGTTCTCGCGCTCGGAGCGGCGGTAAGTCCAATACCGCTGACCATCTCGATCCTGCTGTTGACCTCGCCCGACCGCGGCCGTGCGAAGGCGATTGCCTTTGCGGCCGGCCAGATCCTGGCGCTTGCAGTGATCTCGGTCGCCGCGGCGCTGCTGCTGCAGAAGGCGCTCGGAACCACGCACCGCCACTCAAAGGCAAGCGGCTCGATCGACATCGTCCTCGGCGTCATCCTGCTGGTCGCGGCCGCACGGAAGCTGCTGACCAAGCCGAAGCCGAAGCCAGAGAAGCCTCAAAAGAAGCAGCGCTCGCTGGCGGCCGAGTTCATCTTCGGAGCCGGCCTGATGGCCGTCAACTTAGAAACGCTGGCGCTCGTACTGGCATCGATCAAGGAGCTCGTCTCAAGCAAGACCGGCATCGTCACCGAAGGACTGGTTCTGCTTGCAATCGTCCTGATCGTGACCGTCTCGGCGACGCTGCCTCCGCTTATGACCTTCATCTTCCCGAAGCAGTCCGACCGCGCGCTGGCGTGGCTCAACGACCAGACGAAGAGGCACTCGCGGGGAATCAGTGCCGGCTTCCTGATCGTTTTTGGCGCCTACCTGCTGTACAAGGGAATCACCGCCTAGCGGCCTCCCGATCTCCTTGCATCGCCTGCTCGCGACATGCGAGAATCGGCTGATGATCGAATCATTCTCGGACGAGCAGGCAGAGGCCTTCAACGAAGACGGCTTCTTGATCATCGAGGAGGGCTTCATCAGCGACGAGGCAGTGGAGATCCTGCGCGAGCGGTTCGATCACCTCTTTGCTGGCGATTACCAGACGGGGATCAGCCCGGATGAAGTCAACTGGGTCAAGGGCCGCGACCCCGAGACAAAGACGCGGCAGATCTGCAACGGCTGGAAGGCCGATGACCTAATCGCAGCCCAAGTCCTGAGCGAACACAGCGGCAGGCTGGCCGCGCAGCTCGCAGGTTGGGAAGGCACGCGGGTGGTCCATGACAACTGCCTCTGGAAGCCGCCCGGCGCGCGCACTCTCGGGATGCACCAGGACGGCTCGTACGCGGGGTACGTGGATCCGCCGGAGATGATCACCGTCTGGGTCGCTCTCGACCAAACCTTCGCCCAGAGCGGCACGATCGAATACGTCAACGGTTCGCACAAGTGGCCAAAGATGCCGCCGTCGCGCGGCGACTTCCACGACCCGGACGACTGGCTTGCACCGGTCGCAGCGGCAGCGCCCGAAGGGGTCTCAACCGAGCGCACCCCCGTCGTCGTCAAGCCCGGAGGCGCTTCGATGCACCACTCGCTGGTCTTTCACGGCTCCGGAATCAACGAGGCGACTATCGACCGCCGTGCGCTCGTCACTCACATGATTCGCTCCGACGCACGTTTCGATCCGGTCAACACCGATCCGATCTACACGCGCTACCGTCGCCGCGGAGATACGACAATGGACGAGAGCTACTTCCCAATCCTCTGGGACAAGAACGGAAACCGAAGCGCCTGGCTGAGCGAGCTGCCCGGCCTGCCCGGAGGAGGGCAAGCCTGATGGCAACCGAGGGCGCACCGCCCGAGTTCAAGCTCTCATTGGACTCAACGGCGATCGCCGAAGGTCCGGAGGGCATCGGGGAGTCGCCGTTCGATTTCACCGCAGCCCCCGAGGCAATGGAGTACCCGGCCGAGCTTGGCGACGACCCGGCGATCGCCCTGCGCCGCACACTCGGAATGTTCGCGACCGGCGTGACGGTGATTACGACGAGCGCCCACGATCAGGTACACGGAATGACGGCCAACGCCTTCATGTCGGCGTCGCTCAACCCGCCGCTGGTACTGATCTCGATCGACCGCCGCGCGAAGATGTGCAACCTGCTGCACGAAGGCGACCGCTACGGAGTGAGCATCCTCGGCGAGCACCAGACCGAGATGTCTGACCGATTTGCAGGGCGCGCCGACGACGGCGTCCCGCAGCCGGCCTTCGAGATTGTCCGCGAGACGCCGCTCGTGGAAGGAGCGCTCGCCCACTTCGTGGCCCGCGTGGATCGCACCTATTACGCCGGCGACCACTCGCTCTTCCTCGGCCACGTCGAGTACGCCCGCCACAACGAAGGCGCGCCTCTGCTCTACCACGGAGGCCGCTACGAACGTCTGGGGACCGACGCTCAGGTGGTGCCCGAACTGCCGGAGGGGCTGCTGCCACCACTGCTCGCCGCCGGCGAGCAGTGCTCCTTCGCCGACGGTGACGCGATCGTCAGGCGCGGCGAGGTTGGCGACCAGCTCTTCGTGATCCTCAGCGGCAACGTGACCCTCCAGCGGCCGGGCCACCCGGACAAGCACCTCGAAGCCGGCTCCTACTTCGGCGAGGTCGGCGCCCTCAGCGGCGAGTCGCGTGTATCCGACGCGATCGCCGTCGGCGAAGTCAGCTGCGTCGCGGTTGGCAGCGACGCCCTCAAGAGCGTCCTCGCGGGGAGCCCGGATGCATCTTGGGAGATGCTCGGCTCGCTCGCTCAGCGCGTGCGCGAAGCCTAGGCGACGCCGCTAGGAGCGCGGGCGCTCCTTGTCCGGATCGTAGAACGGGAACCGCACAACGGTCGCCGGGATGCGCTTCTGCTGACCGTCGAGCTTGCCGACTTCAACTTCGGTGCCGATCTCGGAGTATTGGACGGCGATCCGGCAGAGGGCAATGTTCTTCTTCAGCAGCGGGCTGCGCATGCCGCTGGTGACGACGCCGATCTGCGACTTGCCAACGTGAACGCAGTCCCCGTGGCCGGCCGTCTCGTTGCCTTCAAGTTCTAGACCAACGAGCTTGTGCTGGGGGTGTGCCTGGCGCTCTATCAAAGCCTCCTTGCCGATGAAATCCTCTTCGCCGTCGAGCACGACGGTGAACCCGATGCCCGCCTCGAACGGATCGATCTGATCGTCGAATTCGTACCCCGCGAACACCAGACCCGATTCGATCCGCACTAGGTCGAGCGCGTCGAGTCCGAGCGGAGTCAGACCGAAAGGCTGACCGGCCTCCCAGATTGCGTCCCAGACGGCGGTCCCGTCGTCCGGATGGCAGAAGACTTCGTAGCCAAGCTCGCCCGAGTAGCCGGTCCGGGAGACGATCACCGGGATCCCGTCGTAGTCGCCGATTCGCCCGACCAGGAAGCGGAACCACTTCAGCTCGTCGAGCGGCGTCTGATCCTCCGGCGTCCAGATGATCTGCTTGAGGATGTCGCGGCTGGAAGGCCCCTGGACGGCAACATTGTGGAGCTCGTCGGTCGAAGGCTTCACGAACGCCTTGAGGTTGAGACGCTCGGCTAGCTCCTTCAGCCAGACGCCCGTGTAGGGATCGCCGCCGATGAAGCGGAAGTTGTCCTCGCCGAGCCGGAAGACGGTTGCGTCGTCGATCATCCCGCCGGTCTCGTTGCAGATTGCCGTGTATACGACCTGACCGACGGCGAGCCGGCGAATGTCGCGCGTGACTGCCCACTGCATCAGCAGCTCGGCGTCCGGCCCGACGATCTCCCACTTGCGCAGCGGAGAGAGGTCCATGATCACGGCCTTCTCGCGGCAGGCCCAGTACTCGGCGATCGCGCCTTCGTTGTTGAAGCATGTCGGCAGCCAATAGCCTCGGTAGTCGACGTGCTTGCTGGTAAGCGCGGAGATGCGCTCGTGGAATCCGGTCTCTTTGGTCATAACGGGCCTTGCCTCGGGGGTTGTGCGATGGGCTATTGCCATCGAAAACTTGTTCTCGGGTTGGTAGACGCGCACCTGAATGTCGGTTATCTCCCAGCCGTTGGCAGGGTCGATGTCGTCGGGACAGGCCGACGAGCTGCAGACGAGGTCGGTCAGCGCGCGCATCAATACGTAGTCGCCGGGCCGTGACCAAGGCTCGTCCGCGATCACCTGCAGGTCGTGGTCAAATCCTGTGTTGAAGAAGAAGTTGATCGCCGGCCATCCCTGCCGCGGCGCGATCGGGTACTGCTCAAGGCTGCCGTTGAAGTTCTCCGAGCAGCTGATGTGCCCGAAGTAGCCCATGTCCTCGTAGTACTTCTTGGTGCAGGCCAGCGCGAAGGTGTCGTGGCGACCGACCGTGTCCTGGACCACCTCGACGAGCGGGTCGAGGTCGGCGTCGAAGAACTTGCGGTGCAGGCCGGGCTGCGGGTAGGCGTTGCCCATCAGAGTCCGCGTAGCCGTCGCGTCAAGGCCACGCTCGAGGCCGTTCTGAAGCTTCGCCTCGTCAAAGGCGAGGAAGTCGGAGCACTGGCGACCTTTTACGTCCATCACCTGGATGTACTCACCCTTCTTGACCGTGTACGAAGTGGCCGTGGCTGCGTCAACGCGAAAATCGAGCCGCGGCTCCGCAAGCGGAGCGGGCAGCTCTAGCTCCGGATCCTCGTGCGGCACCGCGCGGTTGATCTCAACGTCGATTGCCGACGCCGGATGCGACCCGTCGATCACGCGGCCCGCCGGCGCCGCGACGACGATGACGACCTCGCGCTCGGCGGTGAAGCTCTGGGAATTGCCGGGGGGCGAATCCGGGCCGAAGAGCACAACGGCGTTGGCCTCGGACGGATCAAGGCCGCGGGCGTGAAGGTCACCAAGGAACCCGTTGCCCTCAGCTCTCTCCACCAGATCGCGCAGCACGCTGGCCGGCGCGTCGGCGCTTGCGCCCAGCGCGCCAGCGTCGTCGCGGCCGTCCGGTGACAGTACCGTCAGCTCCGCCTGCTGGCTGCCGTCGTTATCGACGATCGTCACGCGATCGTCCGGCTTGATCAGCAGAACCGTCGCCCCGCCCGGTCGCACCCAGTGCGACTCAAAGGCGGGGTCGTACGGCTTTAGACCGGGAACGAGAAGCGTTGGACGTCCAGCCCCGGTGGCCATCTCAGCGAGTCCCGCTGCCGATCAGGCCTTGACCGGTTCGTTTGCCGAGTCCTTGTCAGCCTGCTCAAGCAGCTGAGCTGCAAGCTCGCGCTTGCCGTCGCTGTCGAGCTTCTTGACCTCGTTCTCAACTGCGCGCGTGTTGTAACTCTGGTTCCAGTAGTCGAGCGACTCGAAGCCGAGCAGGACTGCCTTGCCGACGAACTGGCGCAGGACCTCGTTGGTCGGGCCCATCACCCAGCCGGCCTTGGCGTCGCGCAGGTAGCGCTCCAGTTCCATGTCGCGCTTGTAGGCCGAACCGCCGCAGGCGTGAAGCATCTTGTCAACGACGTGCGCCGTGTTCTTCGCCGCCTCGAACTTGATCTGCCAAGCCCAGTGGAGGTAGTCGGCGCGGGCGGTCTCGCCAATCTCGAGTACGCGAGTGTTGTCCTGCGTCGCCTTGTCGAAGGCTTGGGCGACCGAAAGCGTGAACATGCGGCAGGCGTTGGTGTCCATCACGGCTTCGCCGACGTAATCCTGAATCGTCGGGTAGTCGGCGACGCGCAGGCCAACGTCAACGTGGCGCTTGCGGGTCGTGTGGCGCTTGGCGATGTCGATGGCACCCATCGCGATCCCGCTCCAAACCGAAGAAGAACCGATCAGGAACCACGGATCGACGGCCTCGTCGTTGGAGGCGGCGCCGTCTCCAAGCGGACCGACTACCTGGTCGGCCGGAATGTCGACGTTGTCGACCTCGATTGGCCCCGACTGGTTGCCGCGAAGGCCAAGCGCGTCCCACAGCGACGGCTGCGCCTGAATGTGCTCGCCATCGATTACAAAGACCGAAAGGTCGTCGTAGCCCGTGAAGTCAGGGCTGGTCGTCTGAATCACGTAGAAGTCAGCAAAACCGCCGGAGGTGGTCCAGGAGGCCTTCTTGCGGACCTTGAAGCCGTCCTCGGTCTTCTCGGCGCCGGATGAGACCGGGTACCAGAAGTGCGAGCCGGTCTCCGGGTCCGAGTACGAAAGCGTGCCGATCTTGCCGCTGTTGAGCGGACGGATGTATTTCTCGATCAGCTCCGGCGTCGGGCGCAGCATGATCGTGTTGACCGCTGCCATGTGCATCACGTAACACATCGCTGTCGACGCGCAGCCGTAGCGAGCGATCGTCTCGCAGACCATCGCAAATCCGACGTGGTTCTCTCCAAGTCCGCCGTACTCCTCGGGAACTGTGAGTGCAAGGAAGCCGTTCTCGCCAAGGATCTCGAAGTTGCGCTTCGGATAGAGGAGCTCGTCATCGGAGCGCTTCGCGTTGGCGCGCATCTCGTTCTCGCACAGGCCGATCAGCTTGGTCCGCAGTTCGATCTGCTTGTCGGTAAGGACCCAATCCGGATCCCAGTCGTAGCCGAGCCCCCAGAATTCTTCGTCTCCCCACATTTTCTCGGCCATCTGAATCCTCCGCGTTAGCTATTCGAAGTGTCGAATCAATTTGTACAAAGACTTACTACCGCTCAGCGGTGCGCTTGTCTAGGTCTTTGGGCGCAATCCATCTTCCCAGCTTCCAGTCTCAGCCGTCCGGTGCGACCCACACCAGGCAGCCGACGTCTCGTCGAAGCCGGCGCGTGGCGGTCCGCATTCTGATCTTTCCAACCTTCTCGAGCAGGGGACCGAACACCAGCAGGGCAGCATTCCGCTGCGCGACGAAGCCGACCAGCGACTTGACCGGCCTGGGGCTGAACAGCCCAACTACCTCAACCGGAATCCCCATCTCCGCAATCCGGTCTGCGACGGCGCGCACTTCGACGCGGTCGTCCTCGTGGGGCAGAACCATTCCGCTCAATCCGGAGACCATCATTGTCGTCGGGTAGAAGGGAATCTGGACGGCGTTGACGACGATCAACGGCGCGCCGGCCTCAAGGCAGCTAGATATGGCCATGTCAACCGCCGTTGGATCAGGTCGCAGTGCGAGCGTCGCCAGCACGACCGGGCCGGAAGCGCCTGGAACGGCGGTTGGCGGAGCGATCGTAGTTGAGCGATCTTTGATCGATGCCATGGAACTCTCTGGACGATTCTAAAAGGAATGCTTGCAATCACTCCGTATCAAGTGATACTAGTTCGCACGGGAGGAGCATCCGAACTTGTTTCGGTTGCCCGGAAACTACGTAACCGGAATTGGAAAGAGGTCCAGATGGCATCAGCACAGGTTGATCATCACGAGATGTTGAAGTCGATGAGTTGGTGGGACGGCTTCGTTGTCGCACTCGCCAACCCAGGCTTCCTGATCGCTGCACTTGGCGGTTCAATCGGAGCACTCGGAACGACAGGCGCCGTTGTCCTTTGGACGATCTCGGTGCTGTTTGGCGCGATGCAGAACAACATCTACGCCGAGCTCGCGACGATGTTCCCGAACAAGTCCGGCGGACTTGCCGTTTACGCCCACGAGGCGTTCCGCAAGTACACGAACTTCGTCGGCCCGATCGTGGCATTCGGCTACTGGATGGGTTGGTCGGTCGTGCTTTCGATCAACGGCCTGATCGTCGGAACGCTGATCGTCACGCAATGGTTCCCTGACGCCACTTGGACCAGCGGCCAGCAGGCTGCCGACTCGATCGGATTCGGGCTGAGCTGGCCGATCATCATCGGAGCTGCGGCGATTGTGATCGTCTGGCTTTTCAACATCTTTGGCGTTCGGCCAGCGGTCTGGTTCGGATACATCACCGGCGGACTGCTGCTGATCCCCGCCTTCGTACTGATGTTCCTCCCCTACATCACCGGCGACTGGTCGTCATCGAACATGCAGTGGGAGATCGGCGCCAACGGCGGCTTCTTCCTCGCCGTCACCTGGCTCTACTTCATGTGCTGGTCGGCGTATGGCTTCGAGGCTGTTGCGTCGTTCGCACCGGAGTACCACGACACCGAGGTGGACACGCCGCTCGCACTGCGCGCATCGGCGCTCTTCTCGATTGTTGTCTACGTGCTGCTGCCGCTCGGACTGGGCGGCACGCTCGGCACGGGCGCAGTTGCCGACGACCCGACGTTCATTGCCTTCTACGTGACGGCATTTGACACGCTCGTCGGAAGCGCGCTGGCGAACGTGATGGTCGTCTGCCTTGTCGCAGGCCTTGTCCTCTCGATGAACACGGCGACGATGGACGGCGCAAGGGCGCTGTTCGGAATCTCCAAGGAGGGCATGACGCTGACGCAGCTCGGGAAGCTGAGCAGCAGGAAGGTGCCGAGCTTCGCGATGACCTTGGACATGGTGATCAACATCCTGTTGATCGTCTTCTTCCACGGCGTGATCGCGATCCTCGCGGTCTCGAACGTCGGCTACGTGCTTGCGACGGTGTGCGCGCTGTTTGGATTCGTCCTACTGCGCAAGGATCGCCCGAATTGGCCGAGGCCGATCAAGCTGTCGAAGCCTTGGGTCGGAATTGCATTCCTGCTCGCGTGCGTGAACCTGTTCCTGCTGGTCTGTGGTGGATTCCTCTACGCAGACACCTATGGATACGGGCTCAACAAGACACTGATCGGGGTGGCCGTACTTGTGGTGGCCTTCCTGCTCTACATCTTCCGCCACGTGGTCCAGGACAAGGGCAAGATTCGCTTCCGCGACCCTGCCCAGCCAATGCCGGACGACCAGCCGGTGGTTCCCACCTCCGCCTAGTCGGAGTGAAGGATGCGGCTGCTGCCACCTGGGCAGCTGCCGCAGCGAATGACAAGCGGGGGCCATTGGCCCCCGCTTCGTCGTTCAGGGGTCGCTGAGACTGGGCAGCAGCGACTAGTAGGGCTGGAGCGGCCGAGCGGCGAAGCTCCGGCAGTGCTCAGGCGCGCAAGCTCAAGCTGTGAAAGGCGCCGCTCGACTACTTGGATTCTGCCCGCAAATCCCAGGTCGGCAGATCGCTGATCGCCTTCTGGAAAGCGCGTCGGTGTGGGCGGCGCAGAATCATGAACCACATCACGATCACGCTTGGCAGAAGAATGAAGACGGCGAAGATGTTGCCCGTCAGCGTGAAGAAGATCGCCAGCGAGATCGAGACCACGCCGAGGATGATCGGCAGCATCCGGAAGCGGAACTGGGTCTTGCGCAGCTTTTCGTACTGATCGCGCGGGATCCTCTCCGTGTCGTAGACGCGATCACAGCTCGGGCATGTCCAACGGTCGCCGTAGCGCAGTTCGACCACCTCTCCGCACTCACAGGTGACGGTGATTGCCGGCCCGCGCAGGACGGAACCTGGCGTCTCGTGGCCAAGGCGCTCACGCTGGCTGAAAGGTGTCCTCTTGCGCCGCTTAATCCCGAGCGGACCCTTCATGTACTGCGGCTCCGAGCCGGAGCCGAGATCGAGCTCTCCTGATTCGGTGCGCGAGCGACCGCGCTTACCCATGAGTTTGAACCATCTCTCTCAGCAGCATTTCGTCATCCTAGTCTGCCGCCGGGCCGCCCGCTGGAAGAGGCGGCGAAGGCTCCCGAAAACAAACCCTGCACGGCTGGGCGATCGGGACTATTGTACGAATTTGACCTAAGACGTCCCGATGAGGCATTATCGCGCTTCACCGGTTCAGAACCGACAGTCCACAACGGGAGAGGGATTCGATTTATGGCCGAAGTCAACGGAGTGAAGATGGGTGGAGGAATCAGCGATGTGCTGGAAACCCCACGTACAGCCTCAACGCCAAAGACGCTTGAGGAGGCACGCAACGCTCCCGGCCGACGCGAGAAGATCGAGGAGCTGACCAAGCGGATCGAAGCCGAAGGCATCGACTACGTCTACTTCCAGCAGGTCTCGATCACAGGACGCGTGCTCGGCAAGGGCGTCGTCGCCTCCTACTTCCCCCAGGTCGCTGAGAAGGGTTACCAGCTCGTCTACGGCGCAACTGCCAACCTCTTCACCGACCGCCATGGCGATTACATCGGCTTCACCCCGGACGACTCAGAGCTGGCGGCAATCGCCGACCTTGACACCTTCCAGGTGCTGCCGTGGGAGCCGCGCGTGGCGCGAGTCTTCTGCGACTGTTACGACACCGAAAGCGGCGAACGGCTCGACGCCGACCCACGCCAGAACCTCAAGCAAGTAGTTGAGCGCTTCGAAGAGGAGCTTGGCCTCCACTTCCTGATCGGAATCGAGCCGGAGATGATGTGGCTGCGCAAGCCGCTTCCGGGCGAGGCGCCTGTCGGCGTCACGGAGCCCTACTGCTACCACATCCATCAGTTCGAAGAACTGCGTCCGGTGCTGCTCGACGTTGTCGAATACGGCCAGAAGATGGGCCTCGACATGAGCTACGGCGACCATGAGGATGCCCCCGGCCAGCTGGAGCTGAACTTCCGCTTTGACCGTCCGGTCAAGACCGCCGACAACATCACGACCTACCGTCAGATCTGCGCCGCGGTCGGCCGCAAGCACGACCTGCTGCCGACGTTCATGCCGAAGCCGTTCACCGGCGTGGCGGCAAACGGCCATCACCACCACTTCACTCTCGTCGATGACGATGGCAACAACGTCTTCGCCGATCCGGACGGCCCGGCGTCGCTCTCGGAGACGGGACTTCAGTTCCTCGGTGGGCTGCTCGAGCACTTCCACGCGCTGATGTGCGTGGGCAACCCGACCGTCAACTCGTACGTGCGCATGTGGGACACCGGGTTCTGGGCGCCGATCTACCGCAACTGGGGCTGGCAGAACCGCACCTGCACCGTGCGCGTAGCCAGCGGCGGGCGCTTCGAGTACCGCGGCGTCGACTCGTCTTGCAACCCGTACCTGACGGTTGCGACGCTGCTCAACGCTGGCCTCGACGGGCTACACAAGAAGATCGATCCAGGCCCGCCGCAGGTAGGCAACACCTACGAGCTTCTAAAGGCCGGCGCCAAGATCGAAAAGGTTCCGGACAACCTTGGCCAAGCACTCGACGAGCTCGCCAAGGACGATGTTGTCAAGGGCGCAATGCCCGGCAAGCTCTACGAGATCTTCAACCATTACAAGCGCGATGAGTGGGAA
>WLNX01000150.1 GCA_009699565.1 Actinomycetota bacterium
AAGTGCACGGTCGTGGCGGGCAAACGGCCGCTGCAGCTCGATGCGCAAGTTGTCGCGGCCGAAGACGGCCAGCAGACGACGGAGGGTCGGCTCGTCGTGGATGCCGTGGCGGGCGCAGCCGCTGAGGCAGATCAGTCCTTCGCTGTGGGCTTCGAGCTGCTCCAGCGTGGCGCGCGGGTCGCTGCGCTGGCGGCCGCTGCGGGTTTCGGCGTGGGCCAGCGTCAGCAGGCGGCAGAGATTGCTCCAGCCGCGCTGGTCCTTGACGAGCAGAGTCAGGTGGCGCGGCTCAGAGTTGCCGTGATCAAGCTGACCGCCGATCGTCAATTCGGCTCCGTGGATCGCCTTCAGCCCCTCAAGCTTTGCCGCCTGCGCGAACTCCATCGCACCGCAAAGGTTGTCGTGGTCGGTCAGCGCGACGGCGCCGTAACCGTGGGCCGCCGCCGCGACGGCGAGCTCGTCGGGACTGGACGCTCCGTCAAGGAACGAGAAGGCCGAGTGGCAGTGAAGTTCTACATACGACACGAACGTATGTTCGCATCATCTCTCCTTCTTTGTGCAAATCTTTTTCCTGCCCGTCCCACACCGGTCAGCGGGCGGCCAGGCAGTCGTCCCGGGTTCGCCAGTTTCCGTCGAGTCCCCGCACGCGGGCGCCTCGCAAGTAGGCGCTCTCGACAGTGCGGTCAACTTCCAGCCCCAGCGCGACGCCGGCTCCCGCCCTGCCGCCAAAGCCGCTGTGACGGGTCTCCAGCTCATAACTTCGGACCAGAGTCACGCCGTTCGAGGCGATTCGCTCCTTGATCTGCCGCGAGACCGGTGCCGCCGGCCCGAAGCCGATCTGCCGACGCCGCAGCGCAGCGATGAAGGCGGCAGCAATCCGCCGATTCTCGGCGCCGGCGAGATCAAGGTGCTGTTCAACCTCGATCAGCATCCCCCGCCGCAGCGGCAGGCGAGTGGCCCCTGCGATCAGCGAGCGCACCGAATCCGGGAGCTTTACTCCGGCTTGCCAGCGGCGGGCGTCAAAGATGCCGAGGTCGGTCATCACTCCGCTGCGGCTAACGCTGAGCGTGTAGAGCTCGGTGTGCCGGAGGCCTCCCTCAACCCCGGATGCCGGCAGCGGCGAGACGTCGCCGAGCAGCTCGTTGCGGCGACGGATAGTCAGGCGCCGCTCGCCGGTGTGGTTGTTGAGCCGCTCTCCGACGAGGTCTTCAGCTTCGAAGCTGACCCCGGCGGCGGCGAGCCTGCCGGCGAGGGCGCTGTCGAGCCCCCGTTCGCTGAAGCTGATGTCGGCGGGCGGCGGTGGGACGCGGCGCGCCGGAACGGGGCTGCGGGGTCGGCGCGCGCGACCTGTAACCGGGACAGGCTGCGCCGCGAGCTGCGATATCAGCAGATCGGCAGCCGCCCTGTCGCGCACCACCCAGGACCTCCCGCGCGTGAGGCCGCCGCCCGCCGAGCCGACCAGCGCAGCGCCAAACTGAGCCGCCCCTAGCGACAGGCGCGCACCCGCGGTCAGCTCCAGCCCTGCTCCGCCGGCGGCCGTCAAAGTGATCACCTCGCTGCCGTCGGAGCGCCGCTGGCGGATCAGACTCCGCCCTCCGGAGAGCCGCACGACGGAGACAACAAGGGCTGCCGAATCGCTGGTCGCGTCGGAGCGGACGACGCAGGGGGCTCGGTCCTGCTCGCAGTCTCCAGCGGAGGCGATGCAGATCGCGCGGGCGAACTGGGCGACGACCGACCCGGCGATCGCGCTGCCGTTGGCGGCAGCGGCGCCGCCTCCGAGCAGAGCGAGGGCAACGAGCAGCACGGTGACGTATTCAAGGCTTGCCTGACCGCTCTGATCGCGCACGCGCTCAAAGTTGGAGCGCAGCAGGTCACCGCTCAACCCCAACTCTGTTCCCCTGCAGCCTCCTAACGGTGCGCGAACCAGCCGCCGCCGACGAGGTCGCGGTAGACGACGAGATCTCCCCCGGCAAGCGTCACAACCTCCCAGTAGCGCCGCCGCAGCGGCGCCTCGCTCCACCAGCGGTCCTCGACCAGCCACGATTCACGGACCGCCACGATCTCGCTGCCATCAACTTCAAGCGGCCTGCCTCCAGCCCCGGCGCAGACGCGCACCGGCCGCGGCGCGCCGACTCGCCTCACCGCCGGCGTCATCGCTCGTACGGAGTCAGGACCACGCGGCGCTCGGGGATCCGCGAATCGGGCTCGGCCAGCAGAACTCGCAGCGCGGCTTGCGGGCCGGCCAGCGCCCGCAGCTGCCCGATCGCCTCGCTCAGCCTTCCTGCTCGGCGGAACTTGGCGTCGTCAAAGAGCGCTTCGGCAGCAGGGGCCGCGGGACCGAACTGCTCGGCGGCCAGCCGCAGCGCCTGCGCCGGCGCCGGCAGCAGCGCCAGACGCAGCGAGAGCGCGGTGCGGATCCGAAAGGCGTCGCTGAGGGGCTCACGGAAGACGACCCGTTCGCGCCAAGTCCCGCCTTCCGCAAGATGAGCGGAGAGCGTCGCCGCGCGCAGCGTTCGGCCGCCAAGCTCGGAACGCGCAAGCAGCCGGTCCACCAGCAACTCGAGCGCGCTCGCAAGCTGCGGCCCCGATGCCGACTCGGTCAGCGTGAGGGTCTCGTCGATCGGTTCGCTTGGGCGCCGCGGGCGGAGCGGGCCGTCGTTCCCGTGGGCCAGCTCCCAGGCCGCAATGCCGGCGCGCCCGAAACGGTCGGCGACGCTGTCCCGCGGCAGAGCGGCGAGCTGGCCGAGCGCCGTGATTCCAAACCGCGCCAACTGCTCGGGCAGTTTGGCCGTGGCCGGGTTGTGCGCGAGCAGCGTCACCGGCGCGCCCGAAAGCTGATCGGCCCCGTTGACAACGGACGGGCGGCGACTGCGCGCCTGCGACGCCGCAACGACGGCGCAAAAACGCGACGGCCCGGCGCCGATCCTTGCCGGCAGCTTCAGGGCGCTGCGGGTCGCCTTAACAACCGCGTCGAGCGAACCTCCGTGGAGACCGCCAAGCCCACCGGCCTCGAAGCACGCGAGTCCCACCCCGCCGTCCTCGACCTCGGCCCCAACCGACTCCAACCTGACCAGGACCTTCTCCCAAGCATCGGCAACCGCGACCGGGTCGGCAGCGATCAACTTGAGAGCCGGAGCGCGTGCCAGAGCCTCCGAGATCTTCATCCCCGGCGCTACGCCGAGCGCCTCCGCGGCAGCGGAAACCTCGCCCACCAGTGGCGCGCGGCCCGGCTCCGGAGCCAGCGCGAGAGGCCCCTCGGCAAGAGCTGCGCGGCCGCCAGCGGCGATCGCAAGCGGGAAGCGGGGAAGTATTACTGCGACAACCATAAGCGAACGTATGTTCGCATACCCGCGGCGGCCGATCAACCCCAGGGAGAGATCTTCCGTACCCGACGAGCTAAGCGTTCTTGCGCTCGAATGCCAGCTCAGCCTGCGCGATGATCGCGTCAGCGAGAGACTCGACATGTGGATTAAGCAGCTGCCAGGCACTGCGATCAACATTCGGATCGTCGAGCCACTGCAGGAGCAGCAAGTCGGCGTGGCCGCGCATCTCCGGCAGGAAGGCGGCGAACGAGAAGCCTTGATCGAGCAGTCCGGCCAGCGCCGCTGCCGGCCCATTGGTCGGGATTTGCAGTTCGATGAAGCGGGCGCCAGCCACCTGCATCTCGTCCCGCGCAGCGGCGACCGCACTGGAAAGATCGGCGCCGATCGTCTCGACATCGATCTCTGCTCTCACGAGCTGTTCGTCAAATGACGAACTGAGCACGGTCGCCTCCGGCAACTGAAGATCTTCCGGCGGCTCTGTCCGAATTGTCCGCGGCCAGTCGGTTGGCTCCATTACCAGCGCGACCAGCGCGGCGTACTCGGGCGCAACCCAGAGATCATGTTCACGCATCGTCGCCAGTGGACCGAACGCCACCGCAAGCGAGATCCGGCCGTGCTCAGTCTGTTCCTTGAAGCCTTCAAGATCTATGTGAGGGATCGACTTCAGCCGCATGCCGGTAATCGCCCCTTTCTCCCAGCGGGTAACGACGATCTCCTGCGTCGCCGTGTGCACCAGAACCGGCTCCCCCATCATCCACTTGACTCCGATCTTCTCGAGCCGAGCGTGGAGGTTCGCTTCCATCCGAGAGGCGACGCCGTGACCGCGGTAGCGCTCGTCGGTGATCGTCATCCCGCTCTCGGCCACGGCCGGGCCATGGAAGACAAAAGCCCAGTGGCCAACAACGTCTCCATCGCCTGCCACGGCGACTTCGCTGATGTGATGGCCGGCCTCTTGATCGGCAAAGAAGAGCTCGGGGTGGTAGATCCGTTCGTGGAGGTAGCCGTCCCCGTAGCAGCGGCGGACCAGAGCGGCCACGCCTGCGGCGTCCTTCGCCGTCATTGGGCGCACCTCAACCTGTTCGTCTGCTTCTGCTGCCGCCATTGGCGGGGACGATAGATGGAGAAGGGGCAGCACAAATTAGCGCCCGCCTAAATAGGAAGGGCCCCGCAAGCGAGGCCCTTCCCTTAGTACGCCGGTAAGCCGGATTCTGTCGTGGACAGTCATCCATCTTTGCGACCTACCTGAGCCTTGGCGGGCAGCCTGCAAACGGCTCTGCTTGGTCTTGCATCCGGTGGGGTTTACCTGGCCGCCGTGTCACCACGACGCCGGTGCGCTCTTACCGCACCTTTTCACCCTTACCTGTGCGCAAATGAGCGGACGTCCAA
>WLNX01000151.1 GCA_009699565.1 Actinomycetota bacterium
AAGCCGAACAGGCCCCAGTTGTTGTCCTGAAACTCGTTCAGGTTGTGATCAACATGAGCGGAGATGCGCCCAACTGTGCGGCCGTCGCGGCGGGCGAGGAAGAACTGAACGTCGGCGTGCTCAAAGAAAGGGTTGTGCTTTGGATCGATGTGCTGGCGGCGTTCAAAGCGCAGCGGGGCCACCCAATTCGGCTCGTCTGCGTACAGGCGGTAGGGAAACTTCAGGAATTCACGCCGCTGCGACTTCGTCTCAACCGGGATAATCTCTAGGCTCACGGGCGGAACCTTATATGGCCAAGACACAAACAGACCTATTCGCGAAAGTTCGCGGCCACGAACGCGAAGAGCAGCTGCGGGCCGCCCGAGACGCTGACCTTCTGCCCTACTTCCGCCTGCTCGACGGGCCGGCGCGCCCGGTCGTCACGATGGAGGGAGCCGAGCGGATCATGCTCGGCTCCAACAACTACCTCGGCCTAACCGGCGACGAGCGCGTGATGGACGGGGCCAGGGAGGCGCTCGAAACATACGGCACCGGACTCACCGGCTCGCGGCTCCTGAACGGCACGATCCCGCTTCACATCGAGCTTGAGCGCGAGATAGCCGAGTGGATCGGCACTGAGGACGCGCTCGTCTTCACTACCGGCCACCAGACGAACCTCGGCACGATCGGGACGATTCTCGGACCGGGCGACACCGTCATCGCCGACTCGGGGGACCACGCATCGATCCTCGACGGCTGCATCCAATCGAAGGCGAAACTCAGGGCCTTCCGGCACAACAGGATCGACAAGCTCGAGCGCTCGCTGCAACGCGCGGCCGACGACGGCGGCGGCGTCCTGGTGGCGGTTGATGGCGTCTTCTCGATGGAGGGGGACATCGCTCCGGTTGATCAGATCGCGGAGCTCTGCTCGACCTACGGAGCGAGGCTCCTCGTTGACGACGCGCACGGCGCCGGAGTACTTGGCGCCCGCGGCTCGGGCACCCCCGAGCTGCTCGGCGTAGAGGACCGCGTCGACCTGCGGACGGGGACATTCTCCAAGTCGCTCGCGTCGTGCGGCGGCTTTGTCGCCGGAGACGCGGAAGTGATCGATTACCTGCGAGTTTCGGCCCGTGCCTACCTCTTCACCGCCTCCGCTGTTCCGGCTGCCGTGGGGGCTGCTTTGGCTGCGCTGCGAATCATCCGTTCGGAAGACGGGCCGCCTCTCTTCTCTGCCGTCCTCGACAATGCGCGCTACCTGCGGGACGGCTTGGAGGAGCTCGGCTTCGCCGTCGTCAAGCCCCAAGCGCTGAACTCGCCGACTGCGCAGTTCGATGCGCCCGGAGTTGTCGACGGCAACATCGTCACGCCGATCGTCCCGATCGTGGTTGGCGACGACTGGAAGGCAGTCCTGCTCTGGCGAGCGCTGTGGGACGCCGGCGTCTTCGTCAACACGGCGCTGCATCCGGCAGTGCCGCCAAGCGGCGCCCTGCTGCGCACCAGCGTGATGGCGACACACGATCGCGAGACGCTCGACCGTGCCTTGGCGGCCTTCGAATCGGTCAAGCGGGAGTTCGAGGCGGAGCACGGTCCGCTCCCCGGCCCGGACGACCACTAGCCGCGAATTTCGCGGCAAGCCGGATCACCGATTTGTCGCTCTGAGCGCGCAAATCGTTTACAGGTTGTTGACGACTGCGACTGTTTTTTCCTAGGTTGCAGGTGTCGGTTGGTTGCCAACCGGGAGTGGGGTGCGGATGGCGCTTGACGGGGTTGTAGGACTCCCCGGTCAGGACCCATCTGGGCCTTCAAAAACCAAACTTGATCCGAGCGGCCCCTACTCCGCGAAGACACCGTCCAGACCAGACCGACCGGGAGCGCCCTGCGCGCTTCAAGGAGATCCATGACTCAAACCGTCAGCAAATCCGCCGCCCCTCAGCACCTGCGCGCCCTGGAACGCGCAAACACGGTTCGCCTTGCTCGCGCAGAGCTGAAGCGCCGAGTTGCTGCCGGTGACACCCTCGCCGCCGACGTGATCATCGAGTCGCCTTGGGAGGCCCAGTCGATGACGATCTCCGACCTGATCACAAGCCAGCGCCGCTGGGGACGCGCACGCTGCCGGCGACTGCTGCAGAGCATCCCGATTTCGGAGCACAAGACAATCGGCTCGATGACCGACCGCCAGCGCCACGCGCTCGCCGAAGTCCTCCCGCGGAACTAGGCGTCAGCGCCCGAGACGGGCGCGGTGATCTCAAGGATCTGGCCGTCGGGGTCGCGCAGGTAGATCGACTGCAATCCGTCGCGGTTGAAGATCTCCGTGGTGGGAATCGACCTCTGCTGAAGATAGTCGCGCCAGGCGCCGACCTCGGCCGGTGACGCGACGGCAAGCGCCAGGTGATGTGTCCCTCCAACGCCTTGAGTGGCCGGGGGCATCTGCGGGTACTCGATGAAGCTGAGTCGCAGTGCAGACGCGGCGGAGGATGCGTGCGGGTCTGTTGAGAACCAGAAATGCCGGACGGCCGGATCGTCCGCATTCACCCCCTCGGTAACCAACGAGAGGCCGAGCGTGTCGCGGTAGAACGCGCTCGTCCTCTCAAGATCCGAGCAGATCAAGGTCGCGTGCTGGAGGCCGGTAATTCGCATCGGCTGAGGCGCCACTGCGGCCTTGGGCAACTGCGCCTCGGATTCCCCGCTTACGCCCTCCATGACATTCCTCCCGATCGGCTCCGAAAGAGGGTACGCAGCGCCACGGCGACCAGCCCAAAGACGACCGCGGCGACGGCCAGAAGAAGCTGCTTCGAGATGCCGGTCAAGAGCGCCAGCGGCAGGGAGACAATCACTGCGGAGCAGGCTGCGATCAGCAGCGAGTGGGAGCGGTAACCGCCTAGGTGCTCGCGCAGCGCAAGCTCCAAAGTCGCGATCACAATCAGAGCCATCCCGAACCCAATCAGCAGCCCGCGCGGGCCTCCTCCGATAAGCGCTACGGCGACAACGACAATCCCAACGAAGATGCACAACTCGGTCAGCGGGACGGGCGCCCAGGGCGGCTTTGGGGCCTCGTCCAGATGGGCACGGCGGCGCTCGTGCTCGTTGACCGCTGACGACTCCCCGCGCGGGGAGTCCGCGCCGTCGGCGTCCTGCGAGCGCTCAGTCTGTCCGCGCTTGCGGCTCCTGCGACCCATGTCAGGTGGCTAACGGACAGCCGGAGGAAAGCTTTACACGCCACCAGCCCATCAGGCGACCCATCGGCCCAAGCCTTGGAACTGCGCTCCAGACGCCACATCCACCGATGCCCAGCTCGGCTTGCGTAATCCGCTCGCGGCGGTTGGCTCGCGGGTCATCGATCAGGGCGCTGAGCCGGTCACGGGCGCTTTCACGCCGCCGCTCGCGCTCAACCAGCGCCTGCCTTGCCTCGGCAACTGCTCCAACCAGCGCATCGCGCAGCACTTCGAGCTGCTCGAGGTTCTGGATCCTGGCCGCCCCGTGCGGGAGCGCCGTCAGTTCGAGCTCATCCGGGAATGCTTCGCAGCACTCGCGGGCAAGAGTCCGCTCCAAACCTGCGATCTGAAGAAGCAGCGTCCGCCTTGCCGAAGTTTCATCGGCCGGGACTACGCCAAGCTCGTTTTCGATCAGCAACGATGCCATCAGGGAAGTCTAACCGGCCGGACGGCAATCAGTTGCCGGTTAGCGCAGATTCAGCGAGCCAAAGCGATTCGTCGATCGTGATCCGTGGCACCCCAGGCGCACCGACGGCGACGAGCAGCAGATCCCGCTGCTTCGGGCTGGCATGGAATCGGTTATCGGCCTCGGAGAAGAGTTCGCCCAGCTCCTGGACGTCATCGGCCAGCACCAAGGTGCCGGATTTCGTCAGATCTATTCCCACCGGGCCGTCAACCAAGGCTGGGTCGAAGCAGTACACGGGAACCCCGGTTTCGAGCAGTGCGAGCAGCAGCGCGTCGGCCACGCGCCCCTGTGGCTGGTTGCCGCCGCTGAGAAGGCGATCCAGGGCCGCCCGTTCGGCTGGCGTGCGCTGCTCCTCGGGGTTGATTCCAATCTGCCGGTAGAAGGCGCGATATGCCGCTGTTACAGCCGCTTGGCGCATCTCAATTGCCTGCCTGCCGTTGAAGCGGCTTGCCAACAGGCCGAGCCGCTCGGCGACACCGGGATCTGATTGGGGGTCGACGCAGCGCGCTTCGAGCGAGGCAACCCTTAGCTCGGGAAACTCGGCCGCAACGGGCGCGGCGATCCAGCCTGGGCTGATCTGCCTTTCAGTCACGGCGGACTTAGGCCTCCCCGTCAATTGCCGAAAGCCGGCGGCTCAGTTCCGCCGCAGAGACTTCGCCAACGCTTACGGCATCGACCACTCCGCCCTCGCGCAGGAATACGACCTGGGGGCAGACGGCAACCCCGTAGAGGTTCGAGAGTGCGCCGTCCCTATCCTGCGCCACCGGGATTGACCAGCGGTGGGCCGCCAGCAGTGACCGCGCCCTGCTCCTCTCCCCACCGATCACAACCGCGGCAACCTTGACGCGCGGAAACTTCCGTGCGCCTGCGACGACTTGGTCAAGCGTGGTCGCGCAGCGGCCTTCCCCGTCGTTGATGAAGACGAGCGCCGCCGGCGTGCGCTCGACAAGCTCGCAGGAGTTGAGCACCCGGCTTCCGGTCACGTCACAGGCGACCTTGCCGGAGCCTGAACTT
>WLNX01000152.1 GCA_009699565.1 Actinomycetota bacterium
ATCGACGAATCGAAGCCGGAAAGCCAGCGAACAACCTCGGGCAGCGGCACGTTGCCGGCGATCGAGATGTGATGGACGACGGCGAGAGCCAGGATCAGGTCCGGATCGGTGCGGTTTTCGAACGACGCGCGCTCGCGGTTGCGCCAGCCGAGGTCTGGAGACGGGTCGCAGACGTTGCCGACGAGCGTCAGGATCTTGCGCTCATCCTCCGAGCGCATGTGCTTGAAGAGCTGGTTGGCTGTCTCCTGATCGGCGTCCACGGCAACGACGTAGTCGGCGTGGGGCAGTGCCAGCTTGCTGTAGCGGCCGTCGTTTGCTCCGACGTCCCAAACCAGTTTGCGGTGCTCGCGGGCGGCCGTCTGGCTGACGAATGAATCCTTGACCTCGCGGTCGGCGTCGGAGTAGGTGTTGACGGTGCCGTACTCGGTCCACTGCGTGTCGCTGGCGTTCCACTGAAGGCCGGCGATCAGCTTCTGCAGCTTGCGCACGTTGTTGGTGATCAGCTCGGTGCTGAAGCCTGCGCTGCCGAGGTTCTTCTTGACGTCGGTGCCCTTGTCGTTGCTGTAGCGCTGCTCAAGGCGGCTGTGCATGCGGATGTGGCCGAAGACGCCCTTGCGACGCTTGTCGGAGCCGGACGAGAACATCGCCGCGGCCTGGGCGGGGGTGATCCCGTCAACGGCGCCGCGCAGCCAAGGCTGGAACGGAACATCCTTGTAGGCCTGCATCATCAGCGGGTAGAGGTAGAGCATGCAGAACTGGCGGTAGCCGGCCCACGGCTCGCCGGCGCGCAGCGGCTCAAACGAGCCCACGTCGAGGAAGACGGGCTTTGAGCCCTGCCACTGGACGTTGTAGGGAGAGCTGTCCTTCAGCATCATCCCGGCCTTGATCGAACGCTCGATCAGCTCAAGCTGCAGCAGCGCGGCGTCGCGGAGCATCTCGAAGGTCCACTCGTACGGGTACGAGATGAAGGGGATCTTTTCGTGCTTGAGGACTGCGGTTACCTCGCCGGTGAGGATGTCGGGCGCGCCGGAGGTGGAGACCTCTTCGGTCGCAACGAGCTTGCCTTCGGAGATCAGTTCATCGAACAGCGGCGCATCGCGCAGAACACGCCAGTCTTCGGCTCCGCGGGCGCTGAGCGCCCGGAAGACTTCTCCGTCGGAGAGGAAGACGCGGCTGTCTGGGTCGCGAAACGAGCCGGGCTCGGCTTCGAGCTGCGGGTCGCTCACGGGTTCAGGACTGCGGTGAGTCGTTGTCGGCCGGTGCGTCGGCCGCTGCGTTGGTGACCGTTGAAGTCTCTTCGTCTTCGCCGCGGCCGAAGAAGCCCTTGATGCGCTTCCAGTACATCTTCATCGCAACACCGGCGGCTGCGAAGCCTCCGACGAGGATCTGAGCGATCATGCTGCCGCTGCCGGCGTCGAGATAAGCGAGTGTCGTGCTGAGGCTGGTCATTGAAAAACGATCTCCTGGAAGGATTGAGAGGCGGACGCGGAACGCGGCGCCGGAAGCAACTTCAACCAACAGGTTACCGGGTTGTTACCGGGATTCCTCCCTGTTCCCGCTTTACGTTGCCAGTGGTTGGCCGAGAACCGGCGCGCGTCAGCTCTTGAGCAGTACCCAAACGAGTACGGCGGCGAAGGCCATTTGCCCGAAAACAAGGGCTGATCCGAGGCTTGCTGCGCCCAGCAGCAGGGCAACCAGCGTGCCCACGACGAATGCACCGAAGATTGCCGCCAGTTGAACGCTTTGTGAACGGATCACGCTGCGGCGCCCAGTCCGTTTCGCTCGGCGACGAGGCGGACGATGTCGCCGATGATCGTCGTGATCTCGTAATCCTTCGGCGTGTAGACGCCAGCGACCCCGGCTGCGGTCAGGGCGGGGAGGTCGGCGTCGGGGATGATTCCGCCGACGACAACCGGTGCGTCCACGCCCAGCTCGGCCATTCCCTCGATCACGGCAGGAATCAGTTCGCGGTGGGAGCCGGACAGGATCGAGAGCCCGACGACGTCAACGTCCTCCTGCATCGCACTGGTCGCGATCTGCTCGGGGCTTAGACGGATCCCCTCGTAGACCACTTCCATGCCCGCGTCGCGCGCACGGACTGCGATCTGCTCGGCGCCGTTCGAATGGCCGTCGAGGCCGGGCTTGCCGACGAGGATCTTGACCCGGCGTCCAAGCGCGTCGCTGACGCGGTTCACTTCGGCGCGCAGCTCAAGCAGCGCTTCGTCGTTGGCTGCCACGCCGGTGCCGCTGCCTACCCCGGTCGGGGCGCGGTACTCGCCAAAGCACTGGCGCAGCGCAGCCGACCACTCGCCGGTCGTGACGCCGGCGCGGGCGGCGGCGATCGTCGCCGGCATGATGTTCTCGGTCTCGTTCGCCGCGACGCGCTCCAGCTCGGCGATCGCCGCGGCGGCTGCGTCGCCGTCGCGCTGCTCGCGCCACTTCTTCACCGCTGCGGCCTGCTCGGCCTCCAGCGCAGGGTCAACGGTGAGGATGCCACCATCGCTGCCGGCCATCAGCGGTGACTCTTCGGACTCGGTGAAGCGGTTGAGGCCGACGACGGTTTGCTCGCCGCTCTCAATCCGGCGCATGCGGTCACGGTGGCTGTCGACCAGTGCGCTCTTCATGTAGTCGACCGCTTCGACGGCGCCGCCCTGGTTGCCGACGATCTCCATCTCGGCGCGGGCGCCTTCAAGCATCTCGGCGACGAGCCCGTCCATTACGACCGAGCCCTCGAAGATGTCTGGGTATTCAAGAATGTCGGTCTCGTAGGCCATCAGCTGCTGGATCCGCAGCGACCACTGCTGGTCCCAAGGGCGCGGCAGGCCGAGCGCTTCGTTCCAGGCCGGCAGCTGGATCGCGCGGGCGCGGGCGTCGCGGCCGAGCGTTACTGAGAGCATCTCGAGGACGATCCGCGGCACGTTGTTTTCCGGCTGTGATTCGGTCAGGCCGAGCGAGTTGACCTGCACTCCGTAGCGCAGTCGCAGCTTGCGCTCGTCGGTCACTCCGTAACGCTCGCGGCCGATCTCCTCCCAGAGGATCGTCATCGCGCGCAGCTTGGCGTGCTCTTCGACAAAACGCATCCCTGCGTTGACGAAGAACGAGATGCGGCCAAAGACGGCAGCCATCTTGTCGGCAGAGACGCGCTCCTGCGCGGCGTCGAGCACGGCGATCGCGTTGCTCATCGCGAAGGCGATCTCCTGGATTGGAGAGGCTCCTGCCTCCTGTAGGTGGTAGCTGCAGATGTTGATCGGGTTCCACTGCGGGACCTCTTCGACCGTGTAGGCGATCATGTCGGCGATCAGCCGCAGCGAGGGGCCGGGAGGGAAGGCGTATGTCCCGCGCGCAAGGAACTCCTTGATGATGTCGTTCTGCGTCGTGCCGGAAAGCTGCGATTGCTCCACGCCCTGCTCTTCGGCGACTGCGATGTAGAGCCCAAGCAGCCAGGCTGCGGTGGCGTTGATCGTCATCGAGGTGTTCATCTTGTCGAGCGGGATTCCGCTCAGCAGCGTCTCCATGTCGCCGCGGTGGGCGACCGGAACGCCGACCTTGCCGACCTCGCCGCGCGCGATCGGATCGTCCGGGTCGTAGCCGGTCTGGGTAGGCAGGTCGAAGGCGATCGAGAGGCCGGTCTGGCCCTTCTCGAGATTTGAGCGGTAGAGCTCGTTCGACTTGGCGGCGGTGGAGTGGCCCGCGTAGGTGCGGATCATCCAAGGGCGGTCTGGCTCAGGCAGGCGTGGTTCCATTCGGCGATTGTATGCTGCGAAGCCGTGTCCGAGCTTGAAGCGATCGATGTGCAACATCTCGGCCGCGAAGAGTCGATCTGCTGCTTTCGCCAGGGCGACGTAATCATCGACCCCGGCCCGGAGGTAAGCAGCGCCCGCGTGATCGATGCGCTTGGCGATGAGGCCCCGCGGGCAATCCTGCTGACGCACATCCACCTCGACCACGCCGGCGCTGCCGGCGCGCTGATGGAGCGGTGGCCGCAGACCGAGCTGTGGGTGCACGAGCGCGGCGCGCGGCACATCGTTGATCCGTCAAAGCTGATCGCCAGTGCCACGCGGCTCTATGGCGAACGGATGGACGAGCTGTGGGGCGAGATCGTGCCGGTGCCGCAGGAGCGCGTGAAGGTCCTCACCGGCGGCGAAGTGATCGGCGACTTCCGCGTGATCTATACGCCGGGCCACGCCAGCCACCACGTCAGCTACGTCCACGAGCCAACCGGCACGGCCTTTGCCGGCGACGTCTGCGGTGTGCGCAGGCTCGGCGCTCCGGTGATGGCGCCGACGCCGCCCCCGGACATTGACCTTGAAGCATGGGAAGGGTCGCTGAAGCTGATCGAAGAGGTGGGGCCGCAGCGCCTGGCGGTAACCCACTTTGGAATCCACGAGGATGTCGAAGGCCACATCGCCCAGCTCCGCGAGAATCTTGTGAGGGTCGAAGAATGGGCCCGCGAGGTGCCGGACGCGCCGGCTTTCGCCGAGCGGATGCGCGACTGGCTTGTGGGCAGCTCCGGGCAGAAGGCCGCCGACGCCTACTTCGCCGTGATGCCGCCCGAGGATGGCTACGCCGGGCTCGAGAGAGCGCTGATGCAGCGCGGCGACTGATCAGCGGCTAGGCTTTTTTCCGATGTCGCAGACGATTGAATTGCCGCGGAC
>WLNX01000153.1 GCA_009699565.1 Actinomycetota bacterium
CCTCGTCAACCTCAACAACCGTGTCGCCCTTGCGGCCGGAGATCGTGACGGCGACGATCTCCTCGCCAAGGCGCCCGTCGTCGGTTGCGGCGACCGCGAGTTCATGCGAGCGCATCGCCCAACGGTCCAGCTCGGGACGGCTGATCTCAAGTTCGTCGCCGATCTCGGTCGCCTCATCGAACATCTGGCGGCCGGAGAAGGGGTTAGTCAGTCCGTCGTGGACCATTGCGTCAAGCGCCTTGGTCTCGCCCATGCGGAAGCCGAAGCGTGCGCCGGGGAGCAGGTAGGGAGCGTTTGACATCGATTCCATGCCCCCGGCAACGCCGACCTCAACGTCGCCTGCGCGGATTCCCTGATCGAGAATCACAAGCGCGCGGATGCCCGAAGCACAGACCTTGTTGACCGTTTCCGAGGAAACCTCCTTGGGAATGCCGCCGGCGATCTGCGCCTGGCGTGACGGGATCTGCCCCTGCCCGGCCTGAAGTACCTGCCCCATAACGACGTGATCCACCTGGTCGCCGGAGACCCCGGCGCGCTCGAGGGCAGCGGCGATCGCAATGCCGCCCAGCTCGGTTGCGGGCATCGAGGCGAGTGCTCCGCCCATCTTTCCCACTGGGGTGCGGGCGGTTCCAAGGATTACGGTCGTGGACATGGGGCTCCTGATCGGCGGAAGGTGGTGGTAGGCGCGCAATAGTAGTCGCCAAGCGCGTCCGGCGACAAACCGGGGTCGCAAGGCCGTAGGGTTGCGGCCATGGATTTCATGCTTTCCGACGACCACCAGATGCTCCGCAGCACGGTCCGCGACTTTGCCGAGCGCGAGATCGGACCGGTCGCCGAAGAGCTGGACCGGACCAAGTCCTTTCCCTACGAGATAGTCAGGCAGATAGGCGAGCTTGGCTGGATGGGAATCGCTTTCCCCGAGCAGTACGGCGGCGGCGGCTCCGACACGCTCGCCTACGCGATCTGCGTTGAAGAGCTCGCCCGCGTCGACTCGTCGGTCGCGATCACGCTCTGCGCCCACTCCTCCCTGGGGATCCAGCCGATTGAACTGTTTGGCAGCGACGAGCAGAAGGAGAGGCTGCTGCCAGACCTCTGCTCCGGCGCCAAACTTGGAGCCTTCGGACTTACCGAGCCCGAAGCGGGATCTGATGCAGGCGCGCTGAGGACGCGGGCCGTACTCGAGGACGGCAGCTGGGTGATCAACGGGTCGAAGCAGTTCATCACCAACGCCGGCACCGACATCTCCGGGCACGTGGCGATCACGGCGATCACCGGCGAGGCGGACGGGCGGCCGGAGATCTCGAACATCATCATCGAGAACGGAACCCCCGGGTATCAGCAGGGAGAGCCTTACCGCAAGATGGGCTGGAACGCCTCCGACACGCGGCCGCTGACGTTCGACGACTGCCGGGTGCCGGAAGAGAACCTGCTCGGTCCGCGGGGCGCGGGCCTCAGGCAGTTCTTGAAGGTCCTCGACTCCGGGCGGATCGGCGTTGCCGCGATGGGAGTTGGGCTGGCCCAAGGCGCGCTCGACGAAGCGATCAAGTACGCGGGAGAGCGCCAGGCATTTGGTCAGGCGATCGGAAAATTCCAGACGATCGGCGCGAAGCTCGCCGACATGTCGACGGAGATCGAGGCCGCGCGGCTGCTGACCTACAAGGCAGCCTGGGAGAAAGACCAGGGCATGAACTTCACGCTCACTGCAGCACAGGCCAAGCTGAAGACCGGAAGATTGGCTGTTCGCTGCGCTGAAGAAGCGGTGCAGATCCATGGCGGCTACGGATATATCGAGGAATACCCCGTCTGCCGCTTCTACCGCGACGCGAAGGTGCTGACGATCGGCGAGGGCACCGATGAGATCCAGCAGATGGTCATCTCCCGCGCACTGACGAGCTGATGCCGGGGCTGAGGGCGCGATGAGCGAAGCGGCCGGATCCGAGCTGCCGAGGATCGAGCCGCGACGACTTGAGCGGGCCGCCGGCCGCGGCAGCGCGCGCGCAGGCTTGCTGGTCTTCATCGTCTGCTTCGTTGCCTATCTGGCGGCGATAGGCCTGCCGGCAACGCCGGGCAACGAGCTCGGCGCGCGCGAGACGCGAATCCTGCTGACGACCACTTCGCTATTGAACGATGGCGACTTTGAGCTGACCAACGATTACCGCTCCGCAGGCTGGCGCGCCTTTGGCGGGCCTCCGGCAAAGCCGGCCGGACTGGTGATTGACGGGCGACTGATCGAACCCCACGGATTCCTCTTCCCCACGCTGCTTGCACCGGCCTACCTGATCGGTGGCGTTACCGCCGTCAAGTTGTTGCTGGCTCTAATCACGGCCTTGGGGATGGTCGCCGCGGCCGCGCTCGCGAGACGACTGGTCCCCGACCCGTGGGCAAGCGGGGCAGCAATTGCAGTGGGCGTCAGTCCGCCGCTGGTGATCGCCGCGACGACGATCCGGCCGGCGGCAACCTGCGCCACCGTGATCGCGGTCGCAGCGCTTCTGGCGCTGCGAGTGCGCGGCACGCCGGGCGCACGCAATGCGCTCGGCGCGGGCGCACTGCTGGCGCTGATCCCGTGGCTGGGGACGATCGCGATCCTCCCCGCCGCCGTCGTCGCCGTCGCGCTCTATAGGTGGCTCAGCCGCCGCGCCCACGGCTGGGTCGGGCTGATGGCGCTGGAGCTGGTGCTGGTGTCGGTCGTCTTCTACATCTCCGTCAACGCGCGCATCTTTGGAGGCCTGACTCCATTCGCGGCTTCCAGCATCAAGAACCCGCCGACCGGGGCCGCCAACGTGGGCGATTACATCGCCAGACTCCCGCGCCTCGCCGAGCTGTTCCTTGCACCAAAGATCGGACTGCTGCTGGTGGCCCCCGTATTGGCGCTGGCGTTTGTTTCGGTGGGGCTGATGTGGCGCTCGCGCAAGGCGCGGCTGGCGCGAGCGCTGCCGATCGCAGCCGACGTCGAGGTGGCAGCAGGGTTCTTCACGGCGATCTGCATCGCGGCGATCGTGACCGCCGTTCTGGCCGTGCCGAGCTTCGGCGCGATGTCGCCGGGAGAACCCCTGGTCGTCACACTCCCGGTCGCCGCGGCGCTCGCCTCATGGGGACTGCGCCGCTACCCGAGAACGGGCGTCGCGCTGGCAGCCGTTGGCGCGCTGCTGACGGTCTGGCTGCTGATCGCCGGATACGCGGCCGCCGACGTTGGCGTGGCTCCGCTGACGGGGCCACTGCCTTGGAGCGTGTTCGGCGGCTAGGAGCCGAGCTGCTTGAGAATCTCGCCCGCTGCGCTGGCGGGGTCAAGCTTGCGTTCGACGACGGCATCGAAGAGCTCCTTGAAGCTCTCGTCGTCGTCGACACGCTGCTCAAGGTCGCGCCGCATCCTGTGCGTGCAGATCGAGATCACTTCGCTGCGAAGATTGCGACGGCGACGCTCGGCGAGCGTCCCCTCCTGCTCAATGAAGGCGCGGTGGGCGTCAAGCTCGTCGGCCAGCTCGGCGATCCCCTCTCCCCGCAGCGCCTCCGTCTTGATAATCGGCGTCGGACGCCCGTCAGACGGAGCGAGGCTGAGGACGCCGCGGATCTCGCGGACCATCGTCTCGGTCATCGGGTGGTCGCATTTGTTGACGACGATCACGTCGGGGATCTCCATCACTCCGGCCTTCAATGCCTGGATTGAATCGCCGGAACCGGGCATCAGCACGAGGACGATTGTGTCGGCGTGATCGATGATGTCGACCTCGGCCTGGCCAACGCCGACGGTCTCAAGGAAGATGTCCTGACGGCCTGCGGCGTCCATCAGCAGCGCAGTCTGAAGAGCCGCTTCGCTGAGGCCGCCGAGCGCGCCGCGGTTGGCCATTGAGCGGATGAAGACGCCGTGGTCGAGGAAGTGGTCGGTCAGCCGGATGCGGTCGCCGAGCAGCGCACCTTGGGTGAACGGCGACGACGGATCGATTGAGAGCACTCCGACGCTGCGCCCCTGCTCGCGGCGCAGCTTGGTGAGCGCGCTGATCAGGGTTGACTTGCCGGCGCCGGGAGCTCCGGTGCAGCCGACGATTGACGCCTTGCCGGTATGCGGGTAGACCTCGCGCACGAGCTCCCAGCCACGAGGATCGTCCGATTCGACGAGCGTGATTGCGCGGGCCAAGGCACGCTGATCGCCAGCAAGGAGGCGGTCGGCAAGGCTGTCGGCGGCGGCTGAAGTCACGGATTCCGAGGTTAGCGGGCGGGGCGGTGGTCGGGGCGCTTGGTCGTGGCGCGGCTAGGCTTGCGCAGCGATGGAAGACGCCGCGCACAGCACCCCCATTGGGAGCGATCAATCCTGGATCCCTCCGCGGCTCCCGCCCGCGCCGCTCAGCGGCGGGCCGCTGGCGCTGCTGCGCTTCGCCGCCGCCAACGGGATGCTCAACTTCAAGTACGCGCGGCTGACCGTTCGCTGGCTCTGGCTGAAGCTTCGCTGGCGCGGAAGGCTGCGCAGCGACGGCCTCTTCTTCGTCTGCCCGGAAGTGAAGTTTGAGATCGGCAGAGACGCAACGGTCACGCTCGGCCGCTGGTCGTGGATCGGCCACGGCTGCA
>WLNX01000154.1 GCA_009699565.1 Actinomycetota bacterium
AAGACGTCGAGTGCGATCACGTTGCCGGACCCTTCCCAGATCGAATTGAGCGGTGCCTCGCGGTAGAGGCGCGGCATCCCCGACTCCTCGACGTAGCCGGCGCCGCCGAGCGCCTCCATTGCCTCGAAGGCGTGCTGAGGCGCCCGCTGACATACGTAGTACTTGGACATCGGAGTTGCCAGCCGCTTGAGCTGTGCCGCGGCGGGGTCGGCTTCGGCCTCGTCATAGGCCCGCGCCAGCCTCATCGCCAGCGCCGTCGCCGCTTCGGCTTCCAGCGCCAGGTCGGCGAGGACGTTTGTCATCAGCGGCTGGTCGATCAGCCGCTTCCCGAAGGCCGAGCGGTGCGCGGTGTGCCACGTCGCCTGCGCGACTGCGCTGCGCATGCCGGCGGCGGCGCCAAGCACGCAGTCGAGGCGGGTGTGACCGACCATCTCGATGATCGTCGGCACTCCACGGCCAGGCTCGCCCACCATCCGCGCGAGCGCGCCGTCGTACTCGACTTCGCTGGAGGCGTTGGAGCGGTTGCCGAGCTTGTCCTTCAGCCGCTCGATCCTGATCTTGTTGCGCGAGCCGTCCGGCAGGATCCTCGGCAGCGCAAAGCAGGAGAGCCCTTCGGGGGCCTGCGCCAGAATTAGAAAGAGGTCGCTGCCCGGCGCCGAGCAGAACCACTTGTGGCCGGTGATCTCGTATTCCGCCGCCGGCCCGCCGCCGTTCAGCGGCTTGGCGGTCGTCGTGTTGGCCCTGACGTCGGAGCCTCCCTGCTTCTCGGTCATCGCCATCCCGCAGATCGCCGAGCCCTTCTCCGATGCCGGCCGCGACGACGGGTCATAGCTCGTAGCTGTCAGCAGCGGCTCCCATTCAGCTGCCAGCACGGGCTCCATTCGCAGCGCCGGGATCGCCGCGAAGGTCATCGTCGTCGGGCAGGCAAACCCAGCTTCGGCCTGCGTCGCAGTGATGAAGCAGGCGGCCCGCGCAACCTGCGCGCCCGGCTGCGGCTCGCGCCAGGGAAGCGCGTGCAGCTCGTCGCGTACGCCGGCCTCCATCAGCGAGTGCCACGAGCTGTCGAAGAGGACCTCGTCAACGCGGTTGCCGTAACGGTCAAAGCGTTCGAGAACCGGGGTGCGCTCGTTCGCCAGCTCGCCCCAGAGGATCGGTTCGCCGCCCCAGAATTCACCAACCTTTGAGGCCCGCTCGCGGCCCCAGTCGCCGCCTTCGCGGGAGAGCGCTTCGACCAGCGGCAGGTTGTCCTCAAAAAGGTTGCGCCCGCTAAGTGGCGGAGGCTGGTTGAAGACCTCGTGCGTTGCCATTGGAGAGAGGTTACGCCGACTGCCGCCCGCGCGGCTTGGATAGCCTGTCGCTCAAGTCAATCGAAAAGGACGCGATGTCGAAGATCAAGGTTGAGAACCCGATAGTTGAGCTGGACGGCGATGAGATGACGCGGATCATCTGGAAGTTCATCAAGGAGCAGCTGATCCTGCCGTACCTCGACGTTGACTTGAAGTACTACGACCTTGGGATCGAAAGCCGCGACGCCACCGACGACCAGATCACGGTCGATTCGGCCAACGCGATCAAGAAGTACGGCGTCGGCGTGAAGTGCGCGACGATCACTCCGGACGAGGACCGGGTCGAGGAGTTCGGCCTTAAGCAGATGTGGCGCTCACCGAACGGAACGATCCGCAACATCCTCGGCGGCGTGATCTTCCGCGAGCCGATTGTGATCAGCAATGTTCCGCGCCTCGTGCCGACTTGGACCAAGCCGATTGTCATCGGCCGCCATGCCTTCGGCGACCAGTACCGCGCGACCGATCTGGTCGTTCCCGGCGAGGGAACGCTGACGATGACCTACACGCCGAAGAACGGCGACGAGCCGATCGAGCTGGACGTCTACGACTTCCCGGGCGGCGGGGTGGCGATGGCGATGTACAACCTCGACGACTCGATCAGGGACTTCGCGCGGGCCTGCCTGCGCTACGGCCTTGACCATTCGATGCCGGTTTACCTCTCGACCAAGAACACGATCCTGAAGGCCTACGACGGCCGCTTCAAGGACATCTTTGAAGAGATCTTCGAGGCCGAGTTCAAAGCCGACTTTGACGCCGCTTCGATCACCTACGAACACCGCCTGATCGACGACATGGTCGCTTCCGCACTGAAGTGGGAGGGCGGATACGTCTGGGCCTGCAAGAACTACGACGGCGACGTCCAGTCCGACACGGTCGCTCAGGGCTTTGGATCGCTGGGGCTGATGACGAGCGTTCTGATGACGCCCGACGGCAAGACCGTCGAGGCCGAAGCGGCGCACGGCACCGTGACGCGCCACTATCGCCAGCACCAGCAGGGCAAGCCGACCTCGACCAACCCGATCGCCTCGATCTTTGCCTGGACACGAGGCCTTCAGGCACGCGGCCGGATTGACGGCACCCCCGAGGTCGTCGCATTTGCCGAGCGGCTTGAGAACGTCTGCATCGAGACGGTCGAGGCGGGCCTGATGACGAAGGACCTGGCGCTGCTGGTCGGTCCCGACCAGCCCTTCCAGACGACCGAGGAGTTCCTCGCCTCGGTCGACGAGCGGCTGAAGCTGGCGATGGCCTAACGGCTGTCGTTGTGTGACGGAGCGCACATTGGCAGGCCGGTTTGGCAGATAGCTTCCTTGCAACCCGTCCCAGCAAGGAGCAATTCAGATGAGCAATGCGACCAAGATCACAGTCACCGGAGCAGCCGGTCAGATTGGCTACGCACTCCTATTCCGCATCGCGTCGGGTCAGCTTCTTGGCCCCGACCGCCCGGTTGAGCTTCGACTGCTTGAGATCACGCCGGCATTGGGTGCCGCCGAAGGAACCGCGATGGAACTGCTCGACTGCGCCTTCCCGCTTCTGACCGGCATCGAGATCAGCGACCAGGCCGACGAGGCCTTCGATGGCGCGAACATCGCATTCCTCGTGGGCGCCCGCCCGCGCACAAAGGGGATGGAGCGCGGCGACCTGCTGGAAGCAAACGGCGGGATCTTCGCCCCGCAGGGCAAGGCGATCAACGACCATGCCGCGGATGACATTCGCGTCCTCGTCGTTGGCAATCCCGCCAACACCAACGCGCTGATCGCGATGGGCAACGCGCCCGACGTCCCCGCCGAGCGCTTCACGGCGATGACGCGCCTCGATCACAACCGCGCGATCGCGCAGCTCGCCAGCAAGAGCGGCCACCCGGTGTCGGAGATCGAACGGATGATCATCTGGGGGAACCACTCGGCAACGCAGTACCCCGACATCACTCAGGCGACGATCGCGGGCAAGCCCGCGAGCGAAGTGATCGACGACCAGGCTTGGGTCGAGGGCGACTTCATCAGTCGCGTCCAGCAGCGCGGCGCGGAAGTGATCGAAGCGCGCGGCTCATCGAGCGCAGCGTCGGCCGCCAATGCGGCGATCGACCACATGCACGACTGGGTACTCGGATCGGCCGAGGGCGACTACGTCTCGATGGCGATTCCGTCGGACGGTTCGTACGGCGTGGAGGAGGGGCTGATCAGCTCTTTCCCCGTCACCTGCAGCGGCGGCAAGTACGAGATCGTCCAAGGACTTGAAGTTGACGATTTCTCGCGCGCGAAGATCGACGCCACCGTCGCCGAACTGGCCGAGGAGCGCGAAGCAATCAAGAAGATGGGGCTGCTCGGCTGAGCAGCCGGGGTGCTGCCGGTGCCTTGTCGGCGCCGGTTAACGCGGGTACCAGCCGCGGCCCTTCTTGCTGACCAGTCCGTCCTTTTCAAGGCTCGGCAGTACCCGGTAGAGATAGTTCTGCTTGATTCCCATCTCCTTGGCGATCTCGGGAATCGTTACGCCGGGCTGGGCCTTGACGAGCGTCAGCGCTTCCTTGTCGCGAGTGCCCGAACCCTTCGGCCGCCCGCGGCGGCCGCTGCCGCTGCCACGCTGACGGGCCGGCTTGGCGGCGGTGCGGGAGGACCCGGCACTCTTGCGCGGCGTTCCTGCTCCGACCGCGCTCAGCGCAGCGACCGCTGCCGTAAGCCGGTCGTACTCCTCCACGAGGGGGCGAAGCTCCTTCAGGCGGGCTTCCATCTCGCCGCGCTTCTGATCTACAAAGTCTGCCATCGAAAAATCGCTCCTAGAGGTAATTTGCGGAAACTACGCAGACTAAAACCTAGCAGCCGTCGCGCTTTGAGTGGGAGTGAAACCTCGTAGTTGTTGACAGTAATGTCTCGCAGACGAGACAGTTTGGTCTGTCTTTCTAGGCTTAATTGGCGGCGAACAGCTCGCGCAGGCGGTCGAGCGAAGCGAGCGCCTCGCTGCGCGGAAGGTCGCCGGCGATTGCCTTCTGAGCGACTCGGCCAATAAGTCCCATCGGTGGGAAAAACTCGTTGCTGTAGTGGAAAAGTGTGCCTTTGTCGTTGGCCTCCAGGCGGTAACTCGTCTCCGCGCGCGAGCCGGCCGGGCCGCGTCCTTCCCACTTTGCAAGGTGCGGCGGCTCGCACTCGGCCAGCTCCCAGCTGACCTTCAGTGGGACGCCGCGGATCTCCATCGTCTGCACCATTTCAAAGC
>WLNX01000155.1 GCA_009699565.1 Actinomycetota bacterium
GACGTGACCTTCACCGGATCCGCCGGACAGAGCTTCGGCGGCTGGCTTGCTCCCGGCGTGACGATGACGCTGATCGGCGACACCAATGACTACGCCGGCAAGGGCCTGTCCGGGGGAGTGCTTTCGGTCAGCCCGCCCGAAGGCGTCAGCTACCTCGCGGAGGAGAACGTGATCGCCGGCAACACGGTCCTCTACGGCGCGACCGCCGGCCGCGCCTTCTTCCGAGGCCTGGCCGGAGAACGGTTTGCCGTACGCAACTCCGGCGCGAGCACGGTCGTCGAGGGCGTAGGCGACCACGGCTGCGAGTACATGACCGGTGGCCGGGTGGTCGTTCTCGGTCCCACCGGTCGCAACTTCGCTGCGGGGATGAGCGGCGGCCTGGCATTCGTTCTCGACGAAGACGGAAGCTTCGCGTCGCGGGTCAACCCGGCCATGCTCGACCAGCTTGAGGTGCTTGACGAGGCTGACGCGATCGAAGTGCGCGCGCTGATCACAGAGCACGTCGAACGGACCTCGTCCCCGGTAGGGCAGAGGGTGCTCGACAACTGGGAGCAGCTGCGCGGCTCGTTCGTGAAGATCTTCCCGGCCGACTACAAGCGGGTCCTCGCTGAGCTTGCCGAACTCGAAAGCGCGAACGTCGACCACCAGCCCGTTGACTCGACCGAGGTTGGCAAGTGATGGGCGAGCTCGGAGGCTTCCTCAAGATCAATCGCGCCGGCGTCGCCTACAAGGATCCGATCGAGCGCGTGGAGCTCGAGCCGTACAAGGAATTTGTAGAGAGCCGCAGCGACGCCGAGCTCGCCAAGCAGGGTGCTCGGTGCATGGACTGCGGCGTTCCGTTCTGCCACAACGGATGTCCGCTCGGCAACCTCATCCCCGACTTCAACGATCTTGTCTACCACGAAGACTGGGAAGCCGCGATCGTTCAGCTTCACGCCACCAACAACTTTCCCGAGTTCACCGGCAGGCTCTGCCCGGCTCCGTGCGAAGCGGCCTGCGTGCTTGAGATCCGCGAAGGCGACGCCGTCACGATCAAGCAGATCGAGCTGTCGATCATCGATCGTGCGTGGCAGGAGGGGTGGATCAACCCGCAGCCGCCGCAGACCGAGAGCGGGCGCTCCGTCGCGGTGATCGGCGCAGGCCCTGCGGGCCTCGCGGCAGCGCAGCAGCTCCGTCGTTCCGGGCACCGCGTCGTCTGCTTTGAGCGCGATGAAGCTCCCGGAGGACTGATCCGATTCGGGGTGCCGGACTTCAAGATCGAAAAGTACGTGATCGACCGCCGGGTCGAGCAGCTGGTCGCCGAGGGTGTGGAGCTCCGCTGCGGCGTTGACGTTGGTGTCGATGTCACGGCTGCTGCGCTCAAGAGCGAGTTCGACGCGGTTGTGATTGCGATCGGCTCGCGCGTGCCGCGCGACCTCGAAGTTCCTGGCCGCGAGCTGGACGGAATCCACTTTGCGATGGAGTACCTCTACGGACGCAACCGCTGGGTTGCCGAGCAGATGGGGCCGGAGCCAGCGACCGCACCCCCGACCGACCTTCCGGAGATCACCGCCAAGGGCAAGCACGTGGTGGTGGTTGGCGGCGGCGACACCGGCGCCGACTGCGTCGGCAACTCGATTCGTGAGGGCGCACTTGGGGTCGTTCAGCTTGAGCTGCTTCCGGAACCCCCGCAGCAGCGGCCGGATGAGCGCACTCCGTGGCCGCTGTGGCCCCAGAAGTACCGGCTTTCCTACGCGATGGAGGAAGCCAAGGAGATCGGGCGCGGCGAGCAGGACTTCTCCGTCGTCACGACCCACTTCTCGGGCGAGGACGGAAGGGTCACGACGCAGCACATCGCCCAGGCCGAGGACGCGCCTCCGTTCTCGGCGATCCCCGGCAGCGAGCGCGAACTTCAGGCCGACCTAGTTCTGCTGGCAACCGGCTTCATCCACCCGGAGACGGAAGGGCTTGTCGCCGACCTCGGCTGCGAGCTCGACCCGCGCGGCAACATTGCCGCCCCAACCTATGAGACTTCGGAGACCGGCGTCTTTGTCGCCGGCGATGCCCGCCGCGGACAGTCGCTGATCGTCTGGGCAATCAACGAAGGCCGACGCTGCGCGCGTATGGTGGACAAGTACTTCGCCGAAGCTAAAGTGTGATCCAGGAGGTTTCGATGACCAGTCAGCAGTTGCCACGGACCGCAGTTATTGGAGCCGGGTCTTCCGGCATCACCGCGCTGAAGACGCTTGCAGTGCGAGGCTTTGACGTCACCTGCTTTGAGGCGTCGGACCGCGTCGGCGGCAACTGGGTCTTCGAGAACATCAACGGGATGTCGGCCTGCTACCGCGACCTCCACATCAACACTTCGCGGCTGAGGATGGCCTACTCCGACTTCCCGATGCCGGAGGACTACCCGGACTACCCGAACCACGCCCAGATCGCGGCCTACTTCGACGACTACGTCGACCACTTCGGCGTACGCGACAGGATTCGCTTCGAGACCCGCGTAGAGCACGCCGAACGCCTGTCCGACGGAACTTGGGAACTGACGCTTGGAGACGGCACGAAGGAGCGCTTCGACGCGCTGCTGGTGGCCAACGGCCACCACTGGGATCCGCGCTGGCCAGAACCTGCATTCCCGGGATCCGATTCGTTTAAGGGCGAACAGATGCACGCGCACTCGTACATGCGCCCCGATTCTCTGGACGGCAAGGACGTCGTCGTCGTGGGTATCGGCAACAGCGCGACCGATATCTCGGTTGAGGCTTCGTATGTCTCGGACAACGTCTACCTCTCGGCGCGCCGCGGCGCCTACATCGTCCCGAAGTACATCTTCGGCAAGCCGACCGATCAGCTCGGCGGTTGGGTCAACCCGCGGATTCCGTTCAAGATCCGCCAGAAGGCGGTCGGGGCGCTGATCAACACCTACGTGGGCAAGGTCACGGATTTCGGTCTGCCGGAGCCCGATCACGAGTTTGGCGCGGCACATCCGACGATCTCCAGCAGGATCCTCGACCGCATCACGCACGGTGCGATCAAGGTCAAGCCCAACATCCGCCGCCTTGACGGTGATGAGGTGGAGTTTGAAGACGGAACCCGCGTCCACGCCGACACCGTTGTCTATTGCACCGGATACAAGATCTCGTTCCCGTTCTTTGACGAGGACTTCATTTCGGCGCCCGACAACAAGATCGACCTCTACCGCCGCGTTTTCAAGCCGGACATCCCGAATCTGTTCTTCATCGGACTGCTACAGCCGCTTGGCGCCGTGATGCCGCTCTCGGAAGCGCAGGGCGTGTGGGTTGCCGACTATCTGGCAGGCCGCTACGAGCTGCCGAGCGCGGCCGAGATGCGCAAGTTCATGGACAAGGACAAGGGCGCGATGGAGAAGCGCTACGTCTCATCCAAGCGGCACACGATCCAGGTTGACTTCGACGACTACCTCTACCACCTCGATCGGGAAATATCCGCCGGCGAGGAACGCGCCAGGGCCGCCGGGTTCAAACTTCCCGTTCCTGCTCTCGCTGAGCGCGACGCAGCCGCCGCCTAGAGCGCCCCGCGAGCCCCGAACACGCGGCTTTTGCCGCTAATTGCGCAGTTTTCGCTCCAAAGTGGGGGAAAGTCAGCCCGCTGGCGTGCTCTAGAGGACAGTACGTATGGACGAGTTGACCGAGGACATGCCCGATGCGCGCCACGCGCCGCCCCGAGAGGATCTGGACGCTTTCGTCGTCGGCGTCGTCCAGCGCGACGCCGCGAGCCTGCTTCGGCTGGCGCGGCGGCACAGCCTCTGCGCCGACGATGCCGAGGACGCATATCAGCGGGGGCTTGAGATATTCATCCGCCATGCCGCCCGGCTCGATCCGGATCGCGCGCCCGGGTGGCTGCGGACGGTTGTCAAGCACGAAGCGATGGCGGTACGCGACAATCGCCAGCGGGACCTCGATTCAAACGAGATCGACTTCGACCGGTTCGAGGCCGATCACAGCCGCTCGCCGGAGGATCAGGCAATCGGCTTCGAACACGTTGCGCGATCAGCAGAGGCCCTCCAGCGGCTGAAGCCGCAAGAAGTCCGCGCGCTGTGGTTGCGCGCACAGGGAAACTCCTACGAGGAGATTCAAGCCGAAACCGGTTGGACGCGGACCAAGGTCAACCGCTGCCTCTACGAGGGCCGGAGGGCCTTCCTCGAGCGCTACGCCGGGATCGAGTCCGGCGAAGAGTGCGAGCGCTGGGAGCCGCTGCTCTCCGCGCTGGTCGACGGGGAGGCGAGTGACGCCGAGATGCTAGAGCTCAGACCGCACCTGCGCAGCTGTGGATCGTGCCGCGCCGTCGTCCGCGAGCTGCACCGCTCGACGGCTCCGCTCGCCGCCGTCTTCCCGGTCGCGATCATCGCCACGGTAGGAGAGAATCTTGACACCGCGGGCAACGTCTTCATTCGCAGCTTTGAAGCGGTCGGCAACTGGGCATCCGAGCGGTCGGCTTCAACGCTCGTTCGCGCTCAGATAGTCAC
>WLNX01000156.1 GCA_009699565.1 Actinomycetota bacterium
AATGCAGTAGCCACGTCGCAGCTTCAGGCCTAATCTGCCGTTTCCGTCCGCCCGAGGCTCCAAGCTTTGAGTCCGCCCGATAGAGAGGTAGTACAGACGATGCCGACACCAACTTCAGATAAAGCAGCAAAAGCCCGCGACGACGCACTGAAAGGCGCCCTTTCGCAGATTGAGAAGCAGTTTGGTCAGGGTTCGGTCATGCGCATGGGTGACGAGGGCGCTCAGGTCAAAGTTGACGCGATCCCGACAGGCGCTCTGTCTCTCGACATCGCGCTCGGTATCGGCGGCATGCCTCGGGGTCGGATCGTGGAGCTGTTTGGTCCAGAGTCGTCCGGTAAAACCACGCTCGTCTACCACGTAATCGCTGAGGCCCAGCGACTCGGCGGGGTCTGCGCGTTCATTGACGCAGAGCACTCGATGGATCCGCTCTACGCCCGTGAGATTGGCGTCGACATCGACGAGCTACTCGTCTCGCAGCCCGATTACGGAGAGCAGGCGCTTGAGATCGCCGACATGCTGGTCCGCTCGGGTGCTGTTGACCTCGTAGCAGTCGACTCTGTGGCCGCACTTACGCCGCGCTCCGAGCTCGAGGGCCAGATGGGCGACACAACCGTCGGTCTTCAAGCGCGCATGATGAGTCAGGCGATGCGCAAGCTCGCCGGCAATCTCAACCGCGCACAGACAATGTGTCTGTTCACCAATCAGATCCGCGAGAAGATCGGCGTGATGTTCGGTTCGCCTGAGACGCAGCCTGGCGGTCGTGCGCTGAAGTTCTACTCATCGCAGCGTTTGGACATCCGACGGATCGAGACGCTCAAGGAAGGCACCGAGGCCGTAGGCAACCGCGTCAGGGTCAAGGTTGTAAAGAACAAGGTGGCCGCGCCGTTCAGGCAAGCCGAATTCGACATTGAATTCGGCAAGGGCATTTCCAGCTCCGGGTGCATTCTCGACCTCGGCATTGAACATGAGATCATCACCAAGTCAGGTTCGTTCTTCTCCTACGGGGAGGAGCGGATCGGACAAGGCCGGAACAACGCCAAGGGTTACCTCGATGATCACCCAGAGATGGCTAAGGAGATCGAAGAGAAGATCTACGCGATCGTCGGCGTCAACACCGACCTCGTCACGCCAATAGAGCGTGATCCGGAGGCAGAGGTTCCGGTCATCGTCGAAGAGCCTGAAGCCGAAGCTGCCTGACCCGTTGGGCAGTGAGGACCGTTCGGAGGATGCGCGTCGTCAGGACGCGCTCGACCGCGCGTTCAGTTTCATCAGCAGGAGGGAACGCACCCAAGCACAACTTGTTTCGCGTCTCGAGCGCGACGGGGTCGAAGAGGGGCTCGTCGCCGATGTCGTAGGGCAGATGGTCGCCGACGGCTACATAAGCGACCAGCGGTACGCAGCCCTCTACGCGGAAGATCGCCGCAATCTCGATGGCTGGGGCAATGAGCGCATCGCCAGTCACCTCCGCGAGGTAGGGATCTCGCCCGAGATCGTGGCGGCCGTGGTTGATTCGCGCAGCCATTCGGATCAGGTCGATGACGGGGTCGCGGTGCTCTCCGAAAGGGTTGGCAAGCCGCCTTCTGATGAACGCGAACGTGAGAGGGCGCTCGGCGTCCTAGCCAGGCGCGGCTACAGCCTCGAGGTTGCATACGAGGCGGTCCGCAAGTTCGAGCGCGCAGAGCAGTAACCGCGCGCTAGCCTTGCTCGGCGATGGCCGGGCAGCGATATCACCTCAGCACTTACGGGTGCCAAATGAACGAGCACGACTCCGAGCGGATGCAAGGGATGCTTGAGACGTTGGGATACGACGAGTGCGACGAGCCTGCGGAGGCGGACCTGATAGTGCTCAACACCTGTTCGATACGCGAAAGCGCCGATCGGCGACTCGAAACCCAGCTCGGTAATGCGCGGCGCTTCAAGACCGAGAGGCCAGAAGTGGTGCTCGCGGTCGGCGGCTGCTGGGCGCAGTCGCTCAAGCAGGAGGTATTCGAGCGCTATCCGTTTGTCGACGTCGCATTCGGGCCCGGCCAGGTGGACCAACTCGGAGAGTTCCTCGTATCCGACTCAATCGCCGCCAGCGGTCACTTCGAGTTCGACGGCTTTACGGCAGATCTGCCGATGCGCCGCACGCAATCTGCAAGTGCTTGGCTCCAGATAAGCGTCGGATGCAACTCGAAGTGCTCCTACTGCATCGTCCCGTCCACGCGTGGCCGCGAAGTAAGTCGGCCGTTCGACGCCATCGTCGAAGAAGCGCGCGAGCTTACTCGCCGCGGAGCCCGCGAGATTACGCTGCTTGGACAGAATGTGAACTCGTACGGGCGCGACCTGCGACCCGACCGCCGAAGTTTTGCGGAGCTGCTCGCCGCCGTAGATGCGGTCGACGGGGTCGACCGGTTGCGATACACGAGCCCGCATCCAAAGGACATGCAGGCAGACGTCATCGCGGCACACGTAGAGCTCGCATCGGTCTGCGAGCACATCCATCTTCCGCTCCAATCGGGATCGACCAAGATCCTCAAGGCGATGCGACGTACCTACAGCCGGGAGCGCTATCTCGAGCGCGTAAGGATGATTCGCCAGGCGCTTCCCGACGCGAGCATCACCACGGACATAATCGTTGGCTTCCCCGGCGAGACGGAGGACGACTTTCTCGAAACGGTTGATCTGGTTGAGGAGGTCGGCTTCGACGGGGCGTTTACATTCGTCTATTCGCCCCGACGCGACACCGAAGCGGCGCAGATGGCAGTTGACCTGGTCGGTCGTGAGGAGGCCAGCGAGCGCATCGGCCGCCTGATTGAAGTCGTTCAACGCACTGCACTGGAGCGAGCTCAGCGCTTTGTCGGCCGCGAGCTCGACGTCCTCGTTGAGGGACCGTCACGGACCGACCCCTCGCGGCTCCGCGGCCGCACGCGGCACAATAAGGCGGTCAACTTCAGCGGGCTCGCCGAACCCGGCGATCTCGTTGTGGTTTCGATCGATGCAGCCACGAGCACTTCGCTCAGCGGTCAAGCTTCGCTACTGGCGAGCGCCTCCCGCTAGCGCTTGTCGGCTTGGCTCTGGGCCATCTCAGAGGTGAAGTCGTCGCTCCCCAGCCTGCGCACAATTGCCGCCATCGAAGTCGGCGCCAGCTCCGAAAGCTTCGTCGCCGCTCGAACGCCGAGCGGCGCCACGTCGATTTCGCCGCGATCCGACTCGATCGCATGGCGGACAGCAGCGGCGACGTCCTCCGGAGTGCTCGTTCCGACGTATTTCGGCAGCGCTACGCCGCTCTCGTGGAACATCCCTGCGTCACGTATGAAGCCCGGGAAAACGACGCTGACGCCGACGCCGGCGCCGGCGAGGTCCGCTCTGAGGCCAGCACCAAATCCGCGCAGCGCAAACTTGGTCGTCGAGTAGAGGGAGCTGCCGCCGGTCGCAACCTTGCCGGCCAGAGAGGAGATCAGCACGATGTGGCCGCGCCGGCGGGAGCGCATGCCTTCTCCGATCAACCTCGACATCATCACGGGAGCCCGGAGATTCACATCAAGAGCGCGGTCAATCTCGTCGGTTGAGAACTCCAGCAGCTCGCCGGAAGCTGGGAGGGCGGCATTCGCGATCAGGATGTCGGCGTCGAGGTTGCTGGAGATTAGATCTGAGAGCTGGCTGCGGTCGGATAGATCAGCGATCTCGACCGTGGCTCCGGTGTCTCGGGAGACGCGCTCGAGCACGTCGGCTCGTCGGCCGCTGAGAACAAGTTTGCCGCCCGCGCCGCTGAGCTCGCGCGCGATCGCCTCGCCAATCCCTCCTGTGGCTCCGGTCAACAGAATCTTCGTGCCTGAGATGTTCATCGCGGGATTGTGGCACGCGGCGGTACCGTCCCGGTTGTGGGCACCCAACAATGTGATCCCGGAGCAGACGCTGGGCGCGTCTTTGCTCTCTTTGGCCCGACGGGCGTGGGCAAGAGCGAAGCCGCGGTTGCCCTAGGCGAGCGAATTCAGGATGAAGGTGGCGCCGCAGTGATAATTGCGGCCGATTCGATGCAGGTATATAGCGGGCTTTCGCGGCTTTCCGGGGCTGCGAGCGCCGATCTGCAGGCCCGTGTTCCGCATCGTCTACTTGGGGTCGTCCCGGTGACGGAGACGTTCAGCGTCGGTCAATACTCGCCGTTGGCTCACCAAGAGATTGATGGCGCACTTGAGAGAGGAGTTGTCCCGATCGTCGTCGGCGGCACCGGCCTCTATCTGCAGGCCGCACTGACCGAGATGCCGCTGCGGCCACCGCTTGATCCGGAGACGATTGCTGCCGTGGAGAGCCGCCTGGAAGTCGACGGAGAGAAGGCGCTGCGCTCCGAACTACTCAACCGGTCACCCGCAGCCGCAGCGCGGATCTCGTCAGGAGACCATCGCCGGCTGGTCAGAGCGTTGGCTCTTCTGGATGAGGGACACAACCTCGAAGATCAGGCCGGAGGCATT
>WLNX01000157.1 GCA_009699565.1 Actinomycetota bacterium
CAAGCTTGTATGGCCCGTAATCAGAAGGCGCAGGAAGAGCAGCAGCAGCGTCGAAGGGATGAGGCGCAACGCCAAAGGGATGAGGCGCAACGCCAGCAAGAGCGGCAAGAGGATCAAAGAAGACACGAGCGAGAACGTCAAGAAGATCAGCGGCGACAGGATCAACAACGTCGCGAAGATCAGGCGCGACGAAGGCCCTGAACATCGCTGCGCTGGCTCGTTAGTCCAGATCGTCTCCCACCTTCGAGGGAGATGAAGGGGGAGGGCGAGACGTGGACGGGGGGTGGCGACGTCCCCCCGTCTTCAGTAGCAGTCGGGTTTAGAGTCCGGGGGTGACTGTACTCCGTGCCGCCGCCAACTGCCTCGCGTAGAGGGCGGGCGTCAGCCCGCCCAGTTGCTTCTTCGGGCGCTCCTCGTTGTACTCACGTCGCCACGCTTCAATGACGACTTGGGCGTGGCCCAGGCTGGTAAACCAGTGTTCGTTCAGGCATTCATCGCGGAAGCGGCCGTTGAACGATTCGATGTACGCGTTCTGATTCGGCTTGCCCGGTTCGATCAGGCGGAGCGTGACGCCCCGCGCGTGTGCCCACGTCAGCATGGCGCGGCTGCAGAACTCGGGGCCGTTGTCTGTCCGGAGCGCGGCAGGCAGGCCCCGCTCGAGGGCGAGCTGATCCAGCGCCCGTGTCACCGGCAGCCCGCCGAGCGCCCGGGCCGTCACGATGGCGACCGCTTCCGTGGTCGCATCGTCCACAACGGTGAGGCACTTGAGCACGCGCCCCTCGGCGGTACGGTCGAAGACGAAGTCCGCCGACCACACGGCGTTTGCTCGATCCGGCCGCACGAGCGGCTGTCGGTCGGCGACCGGGATCTTCTTCCGCCGCCGCCGGTGGATCTGGAGGCGCGCCTCCGCATACAGCCGGTCCACGCGCTTGTGATTCACGGGCTGGCCGGTCTGGCGGAGCTTCAGATAGATCATCCCCGCCCCGTACCGCCGGTGGCGGTGCGCCAAGGCGGCGATGTGCGCCCGCAGGGGGCCATTGCGATCCGGTGCCGGGACATACCGCAGGGCCGCCGCGCTCATCCGGACGACCGTGAGCGCGCGTCGCTCGCTCAGCCCGCGGGCCACCAGGTCCCGCACCACCTCGCGTCGAACCGGTGCGGCTACCATTTTTTTCGCAGCACCTCGCGGGTCACCTCAATCTCCAGGAGGGAGTCCGCCAACAGCTTCTTCAGCCGGCCGTTCTCGGTTTCCAGCTCCTTGAGGCGCTTCGCGTCCGAGACGTTCATCCCGCCGAACTTGCCCCGCCAGAGGTAGTAGCTGGCCTCGGAGAACCCGTGGCGTCGGCACAGGTCTTTGACCGCCACGCCGCTCCCGCCCTCGCGGAGGAACCCGATGATCTGTGCTTCCGTAAACCGCTTCTTCACGTCCGATCTCCTCTTCCGGATGATCGGACTCTAATCCCAGGTGCTACTCAAAAGCGGGGGGACGTCGGTGGGGTTAGATACTGACTCCAGCTCTCGCCGACCCACCCGCGATTATTTCACCGGGTTCTTGTGCCACGCGCCTTTGGACGCATCATCGGCGTATTTGCCGACAGCAAAGACAAACGCCTCACCTGTGCAGCGGTTCCACTTCACGGCACTCCAGCCGAACTCAGGCGACACTTTGTGAACAACGTCCCACGGTGCCTGACACGGGTCTGGCTGGGCCTGTGCTGTCACTCGTGGCATGAGTGCGGTCACTAGGAATCCGAGTACTAAGCAGCCCAAGCCGACGAGTACGGTGTGCATGCGCATCTTGTTTTCTCCTACGTAGGTTACCCACGAAATTGGCCAGCCTCAGCCAGCCTCCGGGTAGTCGGCTCGAATCCGCGCGAGTTCGTGTTTCGCTAATCGCTGGACATCCTCGGCCAGCTCGCCCGTCAGCGCGTCGATATGGCGCGTCACGAAGCCATCCACGAGCCGCCACACCGGAATCCCTTGCACTGCAGACAGCGCCTTGAGGTTCGCCAGGGCGACCGGGCTTAACCGCAGCATCAACCCGGGTAGGTTCCGAACCAGCACACCGTCCGGTCCAGCAGGTTTCCGGCCAGCGCCAGCGGCGCGGCGCTTCACGGGTTCGGCGGGTTGGACGGGTTCGGCTGGTGGAACGGCCTTGGTGAGGTTGCCGAGGTAGCTCCGATCGAGCGCCAGCCTTTTTCGGGCCGCATCCTGTTTTGCCGTGAGTCGCCCATCGTTGCGAAGGCGCTTCAGCACCAAGCCGACCCCGCGCTGACTGATCCCCACCGCCTGAGCGATGTCCGCTTGGAACGCGCCAGCCACGGCCATCCGCTGGATCTCCGCATCCCGGCGTTCCATGGCCCGTAGCTGCTCCGGCGATCGCTTCAACCCCATCTCGCCAGTTTACGCAAAACGTGTTGTCACAATCAGCACCAGCGAGATGACAGCACTATATTGTTGATAGCATCTTATTGTTGACAGCACGTATAGTCAGTTCGTAAGCTGGGAACAGCACACGCGGCCACGGTCACCGGCCGCCACCTTCGGGGGGTAATTTGGGAAACGCAATCGGCTACACGCGGGTTAGCACCGAACAGCAAGCGGCCTCAGGCCTCGGGCTGGAGGCCCAGCAGCAGGCCATCTCCGAAGCGGCGTTGCGGTTGGGGGTCGTCCTAGTCAGGACGTTCACGGACGAGCTGAGCGGCAAGCTGGGTTTTGAAGACCGACCAGCCCTGTCCGACGCTCTCAACGCCATGAAGCGCGGCGACGTCCTGATCGTGGCGAGGCGTGACCGACTCGGTCGCGACGTGGTGAATGTCGCGCTGGTTGAGCGGCTCGTCGCGCGGAGGGGTGGCCGAGTGGTAAGCGCCGCCGGTGAGGGGAACGGCGACGATGTCGGGGCACTGCTTCAACGCCGAATCATCGACGCGTTCTCCGAGCATGAGAGGCTGCTCATCGGCCAGCGCACCGCGGCGGCGTTGAAGGCCAAGCGTGACCGTGGCGAACGCAACGGCAACCTCCCCTTCGGGTTCCGAGCGGACGGCCAAACGCTTGTCGCCCATGCCGACGAGCAGTTGGTGCTCGCCGTGCTTCGGGAGCTGCGACAAGAAGGGTTGACGCTTCGGGCGATTGCGGCTGAATTAAACCGGCGAGGGTTTACGACGCGCCGAGGAAGCGCGTGGCGACACCAGTACGTCGCCGCGCTGGCCGCATAGCGTGGGGTTCTGTCACGTCATCGACCGTTGACGTGACAAGAGCCGGCTCTCGGCCATCGTCACGTCACGGCTTCTTGGGCTTAGAGGGGAAGCGAATCAGGAAATATACGAAGTACGCAACGCCCACCCATAACAGCCATGAGGACTTGAATGTGGTGACCCACCACCACGCGCCGAGCGAAGCAGCCGTGAGCATGACAAGGTCGCCCAGCTTCTCGGAGTTGATCTCTTGCCTCGCGTTGATCGAGTCCAGCTTGGTGTCGAGATCGTCCAGCTTGGTGTCGAGATCGTCCAGCTTGTATGTGAGCTTGGTGCCGAGTTCGTCCAGCTGGTCAAAGAGTCGCCAAAACTTGTGGTCGATTTCCTCGTTACGACTGAGCGGAACGCCCGGTGCCAGCGACGGCATGTTCCGAAACTTCTCGTCGACGTTGTCGCTGCGACTGCCCATCCATACCCCCACGCGCGATTGACCGACGAGAACCGAAACGCGAATCGCTTTTGAATCGGCGATCCCCCGGGTATCTTGCCTCATACCCCGCGACGCCCAGAGGCGATCTGGATTTAGCTTTGTATTTGTCCAATGTCCGAGTATGCTGCCTCCCGATGAGCATTTCCAGCTTGGTCCTGACCGCCTCACAGCTGCAAACAGCCGTGCAGCGCCTCGACGGCTATCGCTTGCCACAGCGGACGCTGAGCCTCTGGGCGAAGCAGTCCGTCGTCGTCCCGACCGTCAAATATGACGGCGTCCGCGGCCGCGAACATCCGCGGTTGTACAACACCAGCGACCTTGCGAAGTGTCGGCTGGTGGTGCGGATGCGGCGAGCCGGAATCTCGATGGCGCGGACGCGCATCACGCTGGCGATGATCGACGCCGACCTCCGGGAAGCGTTTCACCCATCGACACCAGCCAGCCTCGTCGTGGACGGGCTGCGGGTCTACGTGGTCAAGAACGGCCTACCGGCTCGGGAGCTGCCGGATGGGCAGTTCCGGCTTCAGCTGGACGAATGTTTTGTGGGAACGGTCGCGGAGGCGCGACGGTTGACCGCGTAAAAAAAGAAAGGCCAGTCACTCCGGCAAAGGGTGGCTGGCCTGAACACTGGAATATGAGGTTCCAATGCGAAAACTAGCTTCTAACAAGAGAGTTGTACCACAACCCGCAGACAGCCGCGACCGGGACCGCGACCTCGAGGACATCG
>WLNX01000158.1 GCA_009699565.1 Actinomycetota bacterium
GATGTATCACGAGCGGTTTGGGATGCCCTTCGGGTACCAAGTGAAGCCCGGAGTCTCGGCCACGAGCCGAGCCTGTCGCGCCGTAATGCAGGCCAACGAGCAGAGCCACGAGCTGGGGGAGGCAGCGCTGAGCGCGCTCCAGTTCCTCCAGTTCACGACTGCCGAGATGCTGCAGGACCCAGCTGCGATCGCCGCCGCGCTAAACGAGGTGGATGGGCTGGACGGCGATGCAATCGTGAGCCTTCTGGATGACGCAGATGTGCTGGAGCGCTACGAGCTGCAGCGAACCCGTGCGCGCCAGGCTGCAGGCGGCCCGACCGAGGCCCAAGGCAAGAGCGCCAGCAGCGATGGTCCGGTCCGATTCACCGCGCCCTCACTGATTTTCACTGCGCCTGATGATCGATCACTTGAGGCCGGGGGCTTCCAGCCGATCGAGGCCTATGACGTGGTGCTCGCGAACCTCGACCCAGCTCTCTCGCGCAGGCCGGCGGCTGAGAGCGCTAGTGATGTTCTTGGCTACTTCAGTCAGCCACTAACCACGGCCGAGGTCGCCGCCGTTATGGCACAGCCGAACCAGCCGGTCAGCCGCGACGCGGCCCTCGCCGAGCTCAATGATCTTGCGCTGTCCGGTCAGGCAGCGCGCGAGCCGCTCGGCGACGACGCGCTTTGGCGCGCCGTCTAGCCGAGCGGCCGGTCGCTCTACGTGTAGACCGCGTTACCGGTGATGGTGATCTGACCGTCGGTTCCTTCGAGGTTGTCTGTCTCGACGAACGACAGAGCGTTCGCCTTGATCCCGCGGAAGTCGCCGGTGCCGCCTGTCAGCTTCAGCGTTCCGGACAGCGTGATCTCGTCGGCCGCCGTGTCGGCGACAAACGTCACCTTTGCAACACCCTTGATAAGTCCAGCGCCGCTGCTTAGCGTCACCTTTCCTGCGCCGGTGCCGTTCTCCGGATCGAGGACCCAGTCGATCAACACGTTGCCGCTGCCTGTCGGCATTCCAATGCAGGTTCCCTTATCGGTGAACTTGAACGTCTTGCTGTTCTTCGTCTGGGAAGTGGAGGCCGTCATGCTGATCTCCTGCGGTGTCCCTGGGATCGGGCCGAGGCGCGTCGCTTCGACGCGCGCCAGCTTCGCCTTCAGGCGCTTGTACTCGCGCTGCTGGCGCAGAGTGCGGCGGACTCCCGGTGCGGCAAGGTTCTTCTTCTCGCTCGGGTCACGCTGCAGGTCGTACATCTCGTACTCGGTCTTTGCCACCCCCAGCGGATCGTAGTAGCGGGCCAGCTTCCAGCGCTGCTCACGGATGCTTGAGATGTGGTTGGAGCCATACGGGTGAAGCTTGCTGGCCTGCCCCGACTGGTAATCGTCGTAGGTGAACATGATGTAATCCTGGACCGCTTTGGCCTTCGGATTGGTCAGCAACCTGGAGTAGTCAACGCCGTTCCAGTTGTCGCGTGCCGATGCCGGTGCGCCGAAGAGCGACGCCAGTGTTGGCACCAGGTCGACGTGCGAGACGAGCGCGTCGCTGGTTTTCGGCGTAGGGAACAGCTCCGGGTTGGAGTAGATCAGCGGCACCTTCATCGTCTCTTCGTAGAAGTTGAAGTTCTTCTCGCCGAGGCCGTCGTGGGTCATCCCCATCTCGCCGTGGTCGGCGGTGCGGATCACGACGGTGTCGTTAAGCAGACCTTGGTCTTCCAGGGCATCAAGCGTCTGCACGAGATAGCCGTCTGCTTCCTTCATCAGGTTGCCGTAGAAGTTGATGTACTTGCGCTGCTGATAACGGGTGAGGACAGGGTTTCCGAGCAGGAAGATCTTGCGGAAAGCTGCTTGAACCTTCGGCTTCGTCTTCAGGTTTTCATCAACCGTGCTCGGAAGCTTGATGTCGCCGTCGAGGTCGTCGCTCGGGTATTCACTGTCGTCGAACGATGACGGGTAGAAGAGCACATCGTGCGGGTTGACCAGTGAGATCACTAGGAAGAACGGCGCCTGCGTTGCGGCAACCGAGTTGATGTACGCGAGTACACCCTCATCGCCGTCGGACATGCTGCCGTTGTCGTTCATGAAGCGGTCGTCGTTGTCGCCGCCGCCGCCGGGATTGCCGCCGCCCTCGGGGAGCGACTGGTTGGCGCCAGCGTCCGCCGGATTCCAGCGCTGTCCGCCGTACGCGGCGACGTCGGCCGGCGTCCAGTCTTGGACTGTGCCGGTTGCCGTCGTGCCGGCTGCTGGCAGCGGGTTCGGCGGCGTTACGTCCTGCTTGGTCATGTGGAACTTGCCCTTCCAAACGACGTTGTAGCCAGCTGCGGCCATCACCGTGCACATGTTCTTCATGTCGGTTGCGAGCTGCACGTTCGGGTACTCGTAGACGAGGTTGCCGTCGCTGTCGAAGGTGTCGTTCATGTCGCTCTCGAGCGTGTGACGGACCTGATGCTGCGCTGGCATGAAGCCGGTCATCATCGTGGTGCGGGCCGGCGAGCACATGCAGGCGTTCGTAAACGAGTTGCGGAAGGTGATGCCCTTCTCGGCGAGACGCTTCTGGCCGGGGAGGTTCTGGTCAGCCCAGCCCTTGGGGAAGTGCTGGATTGCGCGCTCCTGATCGGTCATGAAAAGGATGACGTTCTTGCCGCCGAAACCTGCCGCTGCAGCGGCAGCTTCAGCGCCGCCGCCGGCTAGTGCCTCGGCTGCGTTTGCGCCGAGCATTACGGCCGGAACCGAGGCTGCTGCGCCCTTCAGTAGTTGACCGCGTGTGACCTTCGTATTAGTAGACATATCTGTACCGTACAGAACCCGCAGGGCGGATGCGCCGCACCACTACAAAAGTTGTTTCGTGAGATTGCAGCTGCCGACCCGCGTTAGCCGGGCACCGGTTCACTACAGATGCTGTTCGTCTACGCGACGAGCTGCTGCGCCGCGACCACTACTCGTAGGTCGCGTTGCCGGTTCAATTAGCGCTTCTGCGCGCGCAACAGCTGCGCCGATTCGGGCTGTTTTACGGCACCGCGGATCGGCGTATTGACCGGGGCCGCAGCTCCGATGATCTCGAACAGCCCGTTGCCGCCGACGAAGTCAGCGACCGGCGACGAGGTGCTGTAGTTGTGTGCGCCCCAGACATTGCCGGAGGGGTCGATCGCGACCGATGTGAAGCGCTGCATTGCCGCGCTGGTGAAGCCCTTTGACGGGCTCAGCAGATCGCCGGTCTTCTTTCCGGGAGGGCAGGCCGACTCGTCAGCCCCGCAGAGCGCTGTGATCGTTGCTCCCTCGAAGCCGCCGACCCAGATTCGGTCCTTCCCGTCGATCGCAAGGCCCCATGAGCCGAACAGCACTCCGTGGCGGTAAGGCGATCCGCTCGCAGCCTTGCCGTTCGGCTTCAGTTGAACGACGGCGTTCGAGAACTGGTTTGCAGCCCAAACGTTGCCGGCCGAGTCAACCGCAATTCCTTGCGGCGACCTGAGGCCCGAGGCTGTGAACGGGGAGCCCGCTACCGGAGTGCCGTCAGGGTTCAGCTTCGCGATCGACGCGCCATTCGGGCTTTCCGCGCCGTTGCCAACCCAGGTCTTGTTGTCGTCGTCAACGACGACCGAGAACGGCTTTGTGATTCCGCTTGTGACTGACAGCGCTTGATCGGGGTCGCCATTCGCGTAGCGAGTGACGGAGTTGTTGCCGAAGTTTGCGATCCAGACGGTGCCGTCCACTCCAACCGCTGTGCCTTGCGGCTTCGAGAGGCCCTGGCTTCCACCCTGCGTGTAGCCACCGCTGGGGGAGATAACCGTGCCGTCGGGCCCGATCAGCGACATCGAGTTGCCGCCGTAGTTTGCAATCCACACATTTCCATTGGGCGCGACCGCGCCACCCCAGCCAACTCCTTGGATGCCGCCGCCGACGATCGGACTGCCGAGAATCGGTCGACCGGTCGGGCTCAGCACCGTTACCCCGGCGCCCACGCCGCTGGTGCCTGATGGAGCAAAGTTGTTGCCGGTCCACGAGTTGCCGCTTGCGTCGAAAGCGATGTAGCCCGGGGCGTCGAAGCCGCCGGCGGTGTAGACGAGGCCGATCAGCCAGCTGGCCGGTGCCTTCGAGAGCGCCGTCGTGTAGGCCTTCTTGGTTGCTGCAAGGCGGAACAGCCCCTTCGGGTTCGTTGTTGGGTTGCGCGCGATGCCGGCGATCGCAGAGGCTGTGTTGGTTGGGGAATCTTCGCCGGGTACTTTCGCCGCTTTCATCAGCCGCACGCAGTCAACCGAGGTGCCGCGCGTGCAGGAGAGCACGACGTTGGCGAGCGTGTTGAAGGTCGGCAGCGTTGCCGAGGCATTGCCGTTCGGGCTGTTTGCGAGGACCGAGCTGAGCTTGCCTGTGCGCGGGTCGGCAAGGTTGGAGGCCGTCGCGCCGGCGTTGCTGAGGCCCGGTTGAACCCCGTA
>WLNX01000159.1 GCA_009699565.1 Actinomycetota bacterium
GGTCGACCGCTGCAAGTTGGACGGTTTCGCCGATCCGCAGATCGCCGCCGTCCGGCTTCTCGTCGCCCATGATCATCTTGAAGAGGGTTGTCTTGCCGGCGCCGTTGGGGCCGATCACGCCGACGATGCCGCCGGGAGGCAGCGAGAAGCTGAGGTCTTCAATCAGCAGCCGCTCTCCGAAGCCCTTGCTGAGGCCCTCTGCTTCGACCACGACGTCGCCGAGCCGTGGCCCGGCTGGGATGTGGATCTGCACCTGGTCGAGCTGGACGGCCGATTCCTGGGCCAGCAGCTCCTCATAGTTTGAGATTCGGGCCTTCGCCTTCTTGCGCCGTCCCTTCGGGTTCTCGCGCACCCACTCGAGTTCCGAGGCAATCGTCTTCTGACGCGCCTTCTCCTGCTTGCCCTCCTGGTTGAGTCTCGCCTGCTTCTGTTCAAGCCAGCTCGAGTAGTTGCCTTCGTAGGGGAGTCCGCGTCCGCGGTCCAGTTCAAGGATCCAGCCGGCGACGTTGTCGAGGAAGTAGCGATCGTGTGTAACGGCGACGACGGCGCCTTCGTACTCGGCGAGGTGGCGCTCAAGCCAGCCGACCGATTCGGCATCGAGGTGGTTGGTCGGCTCGTCCAGCAGCAGCAGGTCGGGTGCCGTCAGCAGCAGGCGGCACAGCGCCACGCGCCTGCGCTCGCCGCCGGAGAGCGTCGTCACATCGGCGTCGCTTGGCGGCAGTCGCAGCGCGTCCATCGCGTACTCCAGCTGGGTGTCGAGGCTCCACGCGTCGGCTGCGTCGATCTTTGCCTGCAGCTCGCCGAACTCCTCGGCGGTCTCGTCGGAGTAGTTGGCTGCGAGTTCGTTGAAGCGGTCGAGCAGGGCGCGCGTTTCGGCGACAGCCACTTCGACGTTGCCCTTGACGTCCTTCTCGGGATCGAGCTGAGGCTCCTGCTCGAGCAGGCCTACGCTGGCGCCGGGAGCCAGATCGGCATCGCCGCGGTAGTCATCGTCGTAGCCGGCCATGATCTTCAGGACGCTCGACTTGCCCGCGCCGTTGTAACCGAGCACGCCGATCTTGGCGCCCGGATAGAACGAAAGCGAAACATCGCTGAGCACGGTCTTATCCGGCGGATAAGTCTTGGTCAGCTTGTTCATCGTGAAGATGTATTGGTGAGCCATCGCGCTAAACGATAGAGCGGGCTGCAATCCTGTCGAGGTGTCCTCGGTCGCGCCCGCACTTGAGCTGAAGAACGTCGTCAAGAATTACGGCCCGATCCGCGCCGTTAATGGCCTCGATCTGGTCGTTGCGGAGGGGAGCTGCACGGGACTTTTGGGACCGAACGGCGCAGGCAAGTCAACGACGATGCGGATGCTGACGGCGCAGACGATCGCCGACGAGGGCGAAATCCGCGTCCTTGGTCACGAGCTTCCGGGAGACTCAAAGGCCGCCCGCGCGCGGATGGGCGTCGTGCCGCAGCTCGACAACCTCGACACGACGCTCACCGTGGAACAGAACCTCATCGTCTTCTCGCACCTCTACCGCGTCCCGTCGTCCCAGCGCAAGGCGGCGATCGAGCGCGTCCTCAAGATCGCCAACCTCGGCGAGCGGCGCGACTCGAAGGTGGACGAACTTTCGGGCGGGATGCGCCGCAGGCTGCTGATCGGTCGCGCGCTGATCCACCAGCCGCAGTTGGTGCTGCTGGACGAGCCGACGGTTGGGCTTGACCCTCAGGTCCGACAGGAGCTGTGGGCGCTGATCGATCTGCTCCGCAGCGAAGGCGTCTCGATCCTGATGTCCACCCACTACATCGAGGAGGCCGAGCGGCTCTGCGACACGGTCACGATCGTCTCGCACGGAACGGCCGTCGCCGTTGGCGCGCCCGAGGCGCTCGTCACCGAGCACGCGGGCCGCGATGCGGTCGAGATCTACGGCTCACCCGAGCGGCTGCGCGAGGTCGAGGGGGAGATGGCCAAGGAGGGCTTCCCGACCCGCCGCACCGGCACCTCGATCGCGGTCCTCGGGCTCGACGACGCCGCCGGGCGCGCACCGGCAGGCGAGCGCAGGCCGGCAAACCTTGAGGACGTCTTCGTGCTGCTGACCGGAGAGGAGATCTCGTGAGCTCGCTGCCTGCAGAGGACCGCGCTCCCGGCCGCCTCGAGCGTTCGGCAATCGGCGGCGTGCTCGTGCGCGAGATCATCAACTTCTCCTCCTACTGGCGGTCGACGACGTTCTCGTCGACCGTTGAGCCGACGATCTACCTGCTGGCATTCGGCTTTGGTTTCGGGTCTCTCGTTTCGGTTGTCGGCGGCTACGACTACATCGACTTTGTCGCGACCGGAACCGTCGCCACCGCGGTGCTCTTCTCAAGCATCTTCCCGGCTATGTTCGGCACCTTCATCAAGTACAAGTTCCAGCGCACCTACGACGCAATCCTTGCCGCCCCCGTCGACACCGAGGAGCTCGTCACCGGCGAGGCGCTCTGGCTTGCGATGCGGGCGTCGGTCTATGGCTGCGCTCCGCTGCTGGTCGGCCTTGTCTTCGGGCTCAGCCCCAGCTGGGGGATGCTCGCCGTGCCGGTGATCAACTTTGTCGCCGGCTACGGCTGGGCCTGCACCGGTGTCGCGATCGCCGGGTGGCTCAAGGGGATCGAGAACTTCAACTACGTCACAAGCGCCGTCATCACTCCGCTCTTCCTCGTAGCAGGCACCTTCTTTCCGCTGACCGGGCTGCCGGGCTGGGTGCAGGCTCTGGCGCAGCTCAATCCGCTCTTCCACTGCGTCCAGTTGGTCCGCCACGCCGCCTTCGGTTGGGAGGGCTGGGCCGACGTCTGGAACTTCTCGTTCCTGGTCCTGTTTGGGCTGCTGATGTGGCGAGTGGCGATAGCGGCGATGGAGCGAAAGCTGATCGACTAGCGTTTACCGGGTATGTCCAATGTGCTTGACATCGAGCAGTCGACCCTCCTCCTGGAGCTGGTGCCGCCGTTCGACAAGCGCGACGTTCAGCTCGCCCGGCGCCGACAGGCGAAGGTCTGGCATCCGGACCTCGCTCCGCCCGGCAAGCAGGCTGCGCACGAGCGCCACTTGCAGGCGATCAACCGTGCTGCCGATCAGCTTGAGGAGCTCGCAGAGACCCTCCGCGGCGGCCGCGTCAGCGCCAACGCTGTAAAGGTCAGCGCTGCTGCCGCGCGCAAGGCTCGCGCCGAGGAAGGGCAGCGCGCGTGGGAGGCCGAGCAGCGCCGTCAAGCCGCCGACAAGGACCGCAAGGTCAACGATCCGTTCTCTTCGCAGGTCCCCGACCACTCGGTCGTCCACCGCTACGCGCGCTGCCTCTCCTACCCGGAGTGGGGAGTCGGCACGGTAAGCGGGATCTACTTCACCGGCGAGGGCGACGAGATTCAGCAGTGGGCGCGAGTCAGCTTCCAGCCGGGCATCCGCACCGTCCCCGCTGACAGCCTTCAGTTCGTCGACTTCTCGAAGCCCGACCCGGGCGCCGACCGCGTAGAGCGGTTCGTCACCGCTGCCCGCCATGCGATCGCAGAGGGCGATTACACGCTCGCCGCCAAGCGGCTCATCTACGCCCGCGATGCTGAGCCCGACAACGCTGCCGTGCTGCGGCTGATGACCTTCGCCTTCTGGCAGGCCGGCGATCTTGCTGCGGCGGCCCGCACGGTCCGCGACTGGGCCCGAGTCGAGCGCGACCGGCCGGCCCCCCAGCGCTTTGCTTCGAGGATCTATGAGCAGATGAACGCTCTTGACTTGGCCGTGGAGGCGGCCGAGCGGGCCGCATCGCTGGCGCCGACCGACGGCGATGCGTGGGAGCGGATTGGCCGTCTGACCCTGCGGACCGGCGACACTGCGCGCGCGATCGAGGTCCTTGAGACGGCGCGCGAGCTTGCGCCGACGGTCGACGGGCTGCTCGACCTGGCTCTAGCCAACCAGCTCGCAGGCGATCTGGGCGGCGAGCTTACGGCCTGCGAACAGGCGACCGTTCTTCAGCGCGACTCGTCGATTGCCTGGTCGCGCCTGGCGCATGCCCTGGCCCGCAGCGACCGGGTCAGCGACGCGATCGACGCTGCCGACAGGGCGCTCAAGCTGGAACCCGACAACCGCGAGCTGCGGACGCTGCTCGAGTCGCTGCTGGAGCGCCAGCCGCGAGTGTTGCCCGCTGCCTGAGCCGCCAGCGCATCGAATTGGCGCCGGTAGGGTTCAAGTAGGTATCTACTACTCGTTCAAGGCAATTCACCGCAGCATTGTCGGCGCGGCGCTCGTGGCGCTGGCCGCTCTCGCCGTGGGCGCTCCGTCCGCCGGCGCCGCCGAGACCGGGATCAACGTCCGCGGCAACGCCGCCGCGTCGATCGCCGACGCAAACGCGCTCGGCGTCGACTGGGTGCGCGAGTTCGTCCGCTGGGAC
>WLNX01000016.1 GCA_009699565.1 Actinomycetota bacterium
ACCCGGCGACTACCGCGATGCCGCCGACCGCTTTGACGGCGCCGAGTGGGTGCGCGGGCAGTTCGGCGAGATGTTCGTCCACGACACGCTCGAACTTGCGCGCCGGGAACAGGGCATGCGGCTTGAAGGAACCGACAACCCCGCCGAAGTCTCGGACTGGGACATCGAACGCTACGGAGAGGTCGGCTGATGGGCAACTGGACCGAACTGGGCTGGGTTGACCGCCAAGGCCGGCTGCACACGCTTCCTTCTCCAGGCAGCGGCGAGACAACTATCACGGCGGCAGAGGCCGGCTGGCCATCCGCCGATGAGCTGCTTACGCTGCGGCCCGACGAAGCGGCCGTCCACCAACTTCCAGAAGGCGGCGCGCTGGTACTTTGCGACCTCATCGGCGCCGACGGTTCGCAGAGCCCGTGGTGCACACGCTCGGTCCTGCGGCGTGCGATCGAAAGCGCATCCCACGCGCACTCAACCGTGGTTGCTGCGGCGGAGCTGGAGTTTTTCCTCGGCGACCCGCAGACCGGGCGACCGGTGTTCGACACGATCGAGCAGTACGGGATTGTTGCCGGCGAGCGCTATGAGCCCGTGATGCGAGAGATCCGCGCACTGCGGCGAAGCGGTGTCGAGGTCACGGCCAGCAACTGCGAGTACGGCGGTGGGCAGTTTGAGGTCAACCTCCACCACGGCGACGCGCTCGCCGCCGCCGACCAGATCGTCCTGCTGCGTGCCTGGGCAAAACGGATCGCCGAAGACGCCGGCTACTCGATCAGCTTCGATGCCAAGCCCTGGGCCGACAACTCGGGCAGCGGCATGCACTTCCACCAGAGCCTGTGGGAGGGAGAGCGGAACCGCTTCTGGTCATCATCGACCGAAGGCCTGAGCCTCGTCGGGAGGTCCTATCTGGCCGGGATGCTCGAAGCGATGCCGGAGATGACGGTGCTCGGCTCGCCAACTTCGCGGGCCTACCTGCGCCGCGACGACCACTCGTTCTGCCCCACATCCGCCTGCTGGGGCGGCGACAACCGCACGGTCGCGCTGCGCGTGATTGACGAGGACGAAGCGGTTGCCAGAATCGAGCAGCGCGACGCCGCCTCCGATGCAAATCCGTACCTCCCGCTGGCAGCGCAGATCCTCGCAGGCCTTGACGGCGTGGCGCGCAGCGCGACGCCGCCTGCGATGACGGTCGGCGACGCCTACGCGCAGGACGACCTGCCGCCGCTGCCGGCGTCGCTCGGCGAAGCGCTCGAGCTGTTCGAAGGAAGCGTCCTCGCAGGCCGCGTACTGGGCGAGCAGGCCCATGGCGCGATGCTGGCGATCCTCAAGGACGACCTGAACACGCAGGGCGAACCGGTAAGGAGTGAATTCTGATGGCGGACAGCGCGATCGACACGCCGCTCGAAGGCCTCAAGGTGGTCGATTTCACACGCCTCTTCGCGGGACCGCTGTGCACGATGGTGCTGGCCGACCTGGGCGCCGAGGTGATCAAGGTCGAGTCCCCGGGCGGCGATGACGCCCGCCACTTCGGCCCGCCCTTCCTCGGCGGGGAAGGCATGAACTTCATGGCGCTCAATCGCGGCAAGCGCAGCGTTGTCCTCGACCTGAAGACCGACGCCGGCCGCGCCGCTGCAGCCAAGCTGGCCGAGGGCGCCGACATCGTCGTCGAGAACTTCCGCCCCGGTGTTGCCGAGCGGATCGGGATCGGCGAGGCCGATCTGCGCGGATCGAACGAGCGAATGATCTACTGCTCGATCTCCGGCTTCGGGCCTGCCGAAGAGCTGGGCCGCAAGCCCGCCCTCGACCTGATCCTGCAGGCCCTGACCGGAGTCCTCTCCCGCCAGGGCACTCAGGACGGCGAGCCGCGCTTGGCGTGCATCACCGTGGCTGACACCTATGCCGCTGCGCAGGGAGTCCAGGGGATCCTCGCCGCGCTCTATGTACGCGAACGGACCGGCAAGGGCCAGCGGATCGACGTGTCGCTGCTTGAGGCGATCCTCACCGCCCAGGCCTACCGCGTGATCTGCGACCCCGAGACGATGGAGCTTCCGGCGTTCGACGACACAATTCCCTACCAGGCGTTTGAGGCCGCCGACGGCAAGTGGCTCGCGGTCGCCGTCGTCTCCGACGCCAACTGGGCCGGGCTCTGTGAGGTGCTGGAGCGCAGCGACTTGATCGACGATGTGCGCTTCAGCGGCAACCCGGCGCGGGTGGACAACCGTGACGCGCTGATCCCGATGCTTTCCGAACTGATTGCCGCCCGTCCGCGCAGCGAGTGGCTTGATCTGCTTGAAGCCCGCGGCGTGCCGTGCTCCGCCGTTCAGGACTTGACCGACCTGATGGCCGACCCGTCGATGCTGGCGGCCGGCGTGTTGGCCGAGGTTGAGCACCCGACTGCGGGGACGATTCGAACGCTCGGCCCGGCGATCCACTTCTCGCAGACGCCCTCAAGGACCAGTCACGCTGCGCCGCGGCTGGGAGAACACACCGAAGCGGTATTGCGCGACGCCGGACTTGACGACGCCGCGATCGCAGCCTGCCTCGCGCCCTAGCTGCGGGGCAGGACGGCGACGCTCAGCTGCGGCGGCAGGTTGCCCAGGTAGTCGGCCGGTCCTTCGGCGCGCTCCGGCACGGGCACGTCGGTGACGATCAGGCACTCGTCGCGCTCAGGCGCTTCCTCAAGCACCGTCCCGTCTGAGCCAACTACGCGTGTGCCGCCGACGAACTCCAGCCCCATCTCTGAGCCAACGCGGTTGACGTAGCAGTGGGGAATTCGGTTGTCGAGCGCGCGCGCCCGCGCCGAGAGCTGATGATCGGCGAAGTACGGAGCCATGTTTGCCGAGGAAGTGACGAGAAGATTGGCTCCGGCGATCGCCAGCGAGCGCGCCATCTCGGGGAACTCGATCTCGTAACAGATCAGAAGACCAATCCTGCGCCCGGCAAGCTCAACGATCTTCAGCTCGGCGCCCGCCTCGAAGGAGTCCGTCTCGTCACCCCACAGCGAGATCTTGCGGTGCACGGCGACGACCTCGCCGGCCTCGTCGATCGCGACGAGCGAATTCGCGACCCGATCGCCGTCCCGCTCGGCGAGGCCGATCAGCACCGCCGTCCCCGCCTCTGCAGCCGCCCTGCGAACGACCTCCAGCTCGGGGCCATCGAGTTCTACAGCGGTCTGTTCGACGGTCGCGAGGTCATAGCCGCCCAGAAAGAGCTCCGGGAAGATCGCCAGATCGGCCTCGGGGCGCATGCCGATTGCCGCCGCCGCCGCGGCAGCGTTGGCAGCCAGATCACCCGGCGCGGGAGCCAGCTGGGCGAGAAGGACGGTCGTCAAAGGCTTAGCGGCCTGCGCCGGCGTGAAATGCCATCGCTTCGATCGCGATACGGCCTGCGATCAGCGCGGTTGCGGGCGTCGCGTCGAGGCTTGGTGCGGCTTCGACAACGTCAACTCCGAGCAGGCCGTTGGCGCTGACGCCACGGACAATCTCAATCGCTTCGCGGCTGGTGAGGCCACCCGGCGTGGGGCAGCAGGTTCCCGGAGCGTGGGCGGCGTCAAGGCTGTCAACGTCGAACGAGAGGTAGATCCCGTCGCTTGAAGCGCCGGAGACCTCCAGCGCCTTCTCGATCGCCCACTTGGTGCCGTGCTCCCAGATCTCCTCGAGCCAGATCACGGTGATGCCCTGCTCGCGGCAGTACTCGATCTCGGTGCGGGGATTCATCCAGCCGGAGATGCCGACCAGCGTGATCTTCTTCGGATCGAAGCCGGCGTCGACCGCGCGGGTGATTGGGCAGCAATGGTTGAGAAGCTCGCCGCCAACGTCCGGGGCGGTGTCGAGATGGGTGTCGACGAGGATCAGGCCCGGGTCGCTGTAGCGCTCGCGGACCGCGCGGACCGCCGGGATTGAGATCGAGTGGTCGCCGCCGAGCGTGACCGGCAGCGCGCCGGCGTCGAGGATCTGACCGATGTCGCGCTGGGCGTTGGCGAACGTGCTCTCGGCATTGGCAAGGATCACATCGCAGTCGCCGCAGTCAACCGGGGACAGTTCGTCGATCAGGTCGAAGTCGAACATTGCGTTGTAGGACAGGAACTGGCAGGAGACCTCACGGATGCCGCGAGGGCCGTAATTGGCGCCTGTGCGGCTGATGTTGGTGGCGTCAAACGGGATGCCGTAGATTGCAGCCTTCGCCCCGGCCGACTTCAGCGCCGCTGCATCCGCCTCAACGTGCGGGAAGCGCATGAATGAGCCAACAAGTCCTGCGTGAAGCAGGCTTGTCCACATTGTCCGATCGATCTCTCCGCTGCCGGCCATCTGCTTCTCCTCTGTTGGTTTGGTTGTGGGCGCGCGGACCGCGCGCCTTCTAGTCGCGACTGCCGCGGCCGTAAAGGAAGCCGAAAAGCTTGCCCAGACGGTTCGTGGTCGTTTCGGTGTAAGGGAACATGTGAATGTCGCGCTTCGGGTTGAAGCGCGAGATCAGAATCGACTGCTGCTGGCAGAACTTGCGAATTCCGCCGGCGCCGTGGCGCGAGCCGATCCCCGAAGTCTTGGCGCCGCCCATCGGCAGCTCCAGCGCGACGTAGTTGATCATCGCGTCGTTGACGCAGACCGCTCCGGCCTGAACGCGCTTGGCGATCTGCTCGCCGCGCTCGACGTCCTTCGTGAAGACCGATGCCGCCAGACCAAACTCGCTGTCGTTGGCAAGGCGGATCGCCTCCTCGGCGTCTTCGACCTTCATGATCGGCAGTGTTGGCCCGAAGGTCTCCTCGTTCATAGCCGCCATCGAGTGGTCGACGTCAACCAGCACGGTCGGCTCGAAGAAGTCGCCCGGTCCGCTGCCGCGCTTGCCGCCGGTGAGCACTCGCGCGCCCTGAGCAACAGCGCCGTTGACGTGGCCTTCGACGATGTCCACCTGCGGCGGAAAGGTCATCGCTCCGACCTCGACGCTGCCGGGACCGGAGCCGACGCCCTGACGCAGCGCGTTGACCTTCTCGGTCACCTTGGCGACGAACTCGTCATAGACCGGTGCCTCAACGTATACGCGCTCGGTCGAGATGCAGGTCTGGCCGGAGTTCTGCATCGAGAAGAAGACGGCCGAGTTTGCCGCCCGCTCGATGTCGGCGTCGCGCAGGACAATCATCGGATCCTTGCCGCCGAGTTCCAGCGAGCAGGGGATCAGTCGCTCGGCAGCGGTGACGGCGACCTTGCGGCCGGTTGCCGTCGAGCCGGTGAACATGATCATGTCGACGGTGTCGATCAGCGCGCGGCCGGTGTCGCCGCGGCCGGTTGCGACTTGGAAGACGCCTGACGGCATGCCGGACTCTTCGAGACAGCGGGCCATGATCAGCGACGTCAGCGGGGTTACCTCGCTGGGCTTGAGGATCACGCTGTTGCCCGCGGCCATCGCCGGGATGCAGTCGCCGAACGAGTTGGTCAGCGGGTAGTTCCAGGGGCCGATGATGCCGATCAGGCCGAGCGGCCGGTAGCTGACCATCAGCTTCTTGCCCTTGACCATCACGCTGGCCGACTTGACCTTCTGGTCGGCGAGGTACTTGGGGGCGTTCTTGGCCCAGAAGCCGAATGCCGAAGCTCCGTAGGAGATCTCTGCGAGCTGCGCGTCCTCGTAGGTCTTGCCGGTCTCGGAAACGATCGTGTCGATGATCTCTTCCTTGTGGTCGATGACCCACTTCTGAGCGCGCAGGAGAATCTTCGCGCGGCCCTCAAAGCCGAGCGCCTCCCAGGCCGGCTGGACGGCGCGGCCTCGCTCAGCCAGCGCCTGAACCTCTGCCGGGCCAAGGTCGGGAACGCTGCCGACGACCTGGCCGGTGGCCGGATTGATGACGTCAATCATCTCGGCTGATGATGTGGCGGGGGTTGACTGCGGGCTCTGCTTGACGGTCGTCATCTGGCTCTCCTCTGCTCGGCTGGACCTCTCGAAAGAGAGGCTACTCCACTTCCATTACCGTGATCCCAACCGGCTCAACCGGCATGTCACGGTGATCTGTTGCGACGTTCTGAATCTGGTCAACGACATCCATGCCGGCGGTCACCTGACCGAAGACGGTGTGCTTGCCGTCGAGGTGCGGGCAGGCTTCGGCGGTCACGATGAAGAACTGCGAGCCGTTCGTGTTGGGGCCAGCATTGGCCATCGCCAGAGCGCCGCGAACGACCGCGTGATCGTTGAACTCGTCTTCAAACTGGTAGCCGGGTCCGCCGGTGCCGGTGCCCTCGGGGCAGCCGCCCTGAATCATGAAGTCCGGGATCACGCGGTGGAAAGTGAGGCCGTCATAGAAGCCGTCCTGAGCGAGCTTGCGGAAGTTCTCAACCGTCTTCGGGGCGTCTTCCTCAAACAGCTCGATCTTGATGTCGCCTTCACTGGTGGTCATCGTCGCAGCGGACATAACGGCGTTCCTCTCATATCAGGGTTGTGCGCGGCAAGCGGCGCACTACAAACCTAAACGATGACGGTCCCTAGCGGTACTTAGCCGAAGAACTTGAGCTGCGAGATGTGGACCGTGGGGCCGCCGTCTGGCGGAACCGTGAACCACAGAACAATGTTGTGGTACTTCTTGCCGCCGGCCTTGAGGCCCAGCGAGAGGGTCTTGTCGCCCGGGTCGTCGCCCTTTGCCGGCTGCGGGTCGGAAGAGTTGGCGACCGAATCGACCGACGAAGCCTGGCCGAGCGTCACCCAGCGGGTGTCGGTGATCGACTGCGGCGGCTCTCCGTCCGTCGTGCCAAGCACCTGAACCGTGAACCCGGGTGTGACCGTCGTCAGCGTCAGCTTCGTGACCTTCTTCGCCGAGCCGAAGTCAATGTTGAGCCCGACGTCCATCGGCGACGTGGTCCCAGGAGTGTCGCCGGCCGGAGTCGTCACATACCACGACGGCGTGGCGTTCTTGCCGATCGCGTACTTGACGTCGTTGTAGCTGACGGCATTGCCCTCGGGGTCGTAGAGCGAAGGGGCGTCGGAGGAGAGCGAAATCTCCTGCTGGGTCGGCGTGGTGCTGCCGCCGCCGCTCCCGCCGCCGCCGCCGCTGCTCGGAGTGCTGGGCGCGGGAACCCCAAGCGAGCCGGAATCGATCGGCGGGAGGTCGTCGGCAAAGCCGCTGTCTGAGGGAACCGGGTCATCGAGCGGAACCGAGCCGGAGTCATCAGGCAGCTGGTCGGCCGTCTGGGCGACGACCTTCACTTCGGTCTTGCGGGCCGGAAGCGTGTCATTGATCGCTGCGACGCCTGCCGCAACTGCGCCGCTCGCAAGCAGCAGAGTGAATGCGCCGGCCAAAGCGACCGTCTGGACTCCTGGAACGGAGCGGGTCGCCGCAAAGGCGGTGCCACACTCAAGGCACCAGTCCTGACCTTCCACGCGGCCGGCGCCGCAGACCGTGCAAGCGGCTGCGCCGACTAGAGGGACGTCGGCGGATACGGACCCGAGGATCCCGTCCTGCGGAAGCTGGAACTCCGGCTCACCGGGGATCGAAACTGGGTCAAGCAGCGAAGTCATCGCCTCTTATCGTCGCACACCGGGCCGCAGGCCACAACGGAGAACCGTCAGCCGTCGGCGCCAACAGGCTCGAGGCTCAGCTCGGTGCCGTTGACGCTGGAGCCGCTGACTGCCTCGATGATTCGCTTCGCGTCGCCTTCAGGAACAGACAGGAAGGAGAAGCGCTCGAAGATCTTCACGTCGCGGACCGCTTCTCCCCCAACCCCGGCAGCCGAAGTAACCGCCTTGACGAGATCGGCCGGCTTCAGCCCCTCGGCCTTGCCGGCGCCAACGATCAGCTTGGCCCAAGGACCGTCGGCGGGGACCTTCTTGTCGACATGCGGCTTCTCATGGCGGCGCGGCTTCTCTTCGACCGGGGCTGCAGCGGTCTTCGCGCCAGGGTTCCAGGCAGTCATGCTGACGCCGGTGTGCTTCTCGATCGCCTCAAGCTCACCCTGCTGCTTGGGCTCGACGAAGGTGATTGCGCGCCCCGAACGGCCGACGCGGCCGGTGCGGCCGATGCGGTGAACATAGGTGTCGGGCGAGACCGGGACGTCGAAGTTGACGACGTGCGTCACAGAAGAGATGTCCAGGCCGCGGGCGGCGACGTCGGTGGCGACGAGGATCGGCACTCGGCCGCCCTTGAATGACAGCATCACTCCGTCGCGCGAGCCTTGAGACATGTCGCCGTGAAGAGCGCGGACGTTCATGCCCTTGTCGCGCAGCGTCTTGAAGAGCTGGTCGCAGCGGATCTTGGTCCTGGCGAAGACGATGGCCTGCGTCGGCTTCTCACTGGCGAGCACCTCGACGAGCTTGGCCGGCTTGTCCTTCTGATTTACCTCGAGGCGGAACTGTTCAACCGTGTCGACGGTCAGCGTCTTGGCCTCGACCTTGATCACCTCGGGCTCGTAGAGGTAGCGATCCGCGAGCTTGCGGATCGGCGGCGGCATCGTTGCGCTGAAGAGCGCCGTCTGACGGCCGCTCGGCGTGCGCGAGAGGATCTTCTCGACATCCTCAAGAAAGCCGAGGTCAAGCATCTCGTCGGCTTCGTCGAGCACAACGAAGCGGCAGTCGTGGAGGATCAGCGAGGCGCGGTTGATGAGGTCGAGTACGCGGCCGACGGTGCCGACGACGATCTGCCCGCCCGCGCGCAGCTGGGCCTGCTGCGTGCGGATCGGAGCGCCGCCGAAGACTGCGACTACGTCAACGCCCTTCGGCTCGCCGTAGGCGCGCAGCGCCTGCGTGACCTGAATGCAAAGTTCGCGCGTCGGCGTCAGGACGATTGCCTGACAGTCCTTGATCTCGGGATCGATGTACTCGACCAGCGGCAGTCCAAAGGCCGCCGTCTTGCCTGAGCCGGTCTGCGCCTGTCCAATGATGTCGCGCCCTTCGAGCAGCGCGGGGATCGTCTGCTCCTGAATCGGGCTTGGTTCCGTGTAGCCGACATCGCGAAGCGCCTGAAGAGTGGTCTCGGAGAGTCCGAGGTCGGCAAAGGTTGTCATTACGAGGCAGACTAGGGCTTGCAGCGCGCGGGCGCTGAATGGCATCTGCCGACGCAGACCGGGTCAGGCAGGCTAACCTCGCTGCGCCCATGAGTCTCACCGTTGTCGGATCAATCGCATATGACGCAGTAACAACCCCGTTCGGAGAGCGCGAGCGGATGCTCGGCGGCGCCGCCACACATTTCGCCCTCGCCGCGTCGTTCTTCGACGAAGTCCGCGTGATCGGACCGGTCGGCGACGACTTCGACGCCGCCTCCTGGGAAGCACTGCAGACCCGCGGCACGATCACCGACGACGTCGAGCGGGTAGAAGGCGGGAAGACCTTTTTCTGGAAGGGCGAGTACCACGACAACCTCAACAGCCGCGAGACGCATGTAACTGAGCTGAACGTGTTCGAGCAGTTCGCGCCCAAACTCTCAGACGAGGCGAAGGCCTGCGACGTGCTGTTCCTCGCGAACATCCTTCCCGATCTCCAGCGCGAAGTGCGCGGGCAGTGCGCCGATGCGCGCTTCGTTGCGATGGACTCGATGGACCTGTGGATCAACATCGAACGCGACTCGCTGATCGAGACGATCGCCGGAGTCGACTGCCTGATCCTGAACGACGAAGAGCTTGAACTGCTGACTGAGGCCCCCAACTTTGTAGCGGCAGCCAACGAAATACTTCAGTGGGGCCCAAGCTCAGTGATCGCCAAGCAGGGCAAGTACGGTGCGGCGCTCTTCACCGCCGACGGCTACTTCGCGCTGCCGGCGTTCCCGCTCTCTTCGGTGATCGACCCGACCGGCGCCGGGGACAGCTTTGCAGGCGGATTTGTCGGCTACGTGGCAGCTCATCCCGACGAGGCGATCAGCCACGACCTGCTCGTACGGGCGATGGTCTACGGCACCGCATTGGCCTCCTTCAATGTTGAGGCTTTCGGTACCGAGCGCGTGATCGAGCTGACCAGCGACGAGATCACTGAGCGGGTCGACCACCTGCAGAAGATGACCACCTTCTCGCACACGCCGATCAGCCTGCGCTCCTAGCAACGGGGAAGCCGCGAGCGGATTCGTGCCATAAAAGGCCCTCTCCGTCGCCGCTGTGGTTACTATCGCGAGATTGTGAATGGCTGGATCTTCTTCTTCCTGATGGTCGTGCTCAAAGTGCCGATCGCTGCCCTCTTCGGGATCGTATGGTGGGCAGTCCACCAGAACCCCGACAACGCCGAGCAGGCAGGCGGCGACGGCGGCACGCTGAAGCCGAACACGCCTCATCCCCGCGGCCCGCTCCCGCGCCCGTCGCGCCGCGGACCGCACGGTGAACCGGCCGCGACGGCACCGGCGCGGATGCGGATCACAGGCTCCCGCCAGCACGACCGCGCCTGATCTCGCGACGAGCAGTACGCGCTGGCGTTTAGGATCAGCCGATGGCCACTGACTCCGTTCTCTCCGACGGCACCATCCGACGCCTCGTAAACGAGGGGCGGATCGTCATCGAACCCTGGGACGACTCGATGGTCCAACCGGCCAGCGTTGACCTCCGGCTCGGAAATTCGTTCCGCGTCTTCCACAACCACCGCGTCAGCGCGATCGACCTCAAGAACCCTCCTCAGGACCTGACCGAGCCGGTGACGATCGAAAAGGACGAGCCGTTCATCATCCACCCGGGCGAGTTCTGCCTTGGCCGCACGGAAGAGTGGGTCGAGCTGCCGGATGACATCGTCGCCCGCATCGAAGGCAAGTCCTCGCTTGGCCGCCTCGGGTTGATCGTCCACGCAACTGCCGGGTTTTGCGATCCCGGATGGAAGGGAACGCTGACGCTGGAACTGAACAACCTGACGCGGGTCCCGATCAAGCTTTGGGCCGGGCTTCCGATCGCTCAGCTTTCGTTCATGACTCTGGACCAGGCGGCCGAACGCCCCTACGGGCACCCCGAGCTCGGCAGCCACTACCACGGTCAGCGCGAGGCAACGGAGAGCCGCTACGAAGGCGGACCGGGAGCCAAGATGGCGTCCGGCGGCGAGGTTGGATAGTTTTCAGGCCATGACGCAAGCAACTTTGATCCTCGCTGCGGAAGCGGCCAAGAGCGAAACACCCTTCTTCATTATTGGAGTTGCGTTTGCGGCTTGGGCCGTGATCATCGGAGGAATCGGCACGGTTTCGGAATCCTTCCCGCCAAGCCGCGGCGCCGCAATCGCGATGGGCGTCGTCTCAGTCCTGCTGGCAGCAGCCTGCATGGTCACCGTGCTTCTCGTCATCGGCTGATCGCCCGCCGGCCCGTAATCCGCTGATGGCACGCTCCTTCAGCCTGGTCATCCGCCGTGAGGGTGACTCTGAGAAGCAGCGCCACGCAACACTCGGCGGCGCGCTCGACGCGCTTGAAACGGAAGTGCGAGCGATGTCGCAGACGGTGCGCCGCCCGTCGGCGCGTTCGATCGGCCGCGAGTACAAGCCCGAGGAACTCGTCGCCGTGCGCGCCGAGGTCAGCGGTCCCGGCGTGCGCGGCGGGGTTGACCTGCGTGGCGACGGGTCGGTCGAGGCTTTCACCGGCCGCGTCCGCCGACAGGTCGTCGAACCGGCCGAGGGCGAGGACGCTTACGGCGCACTGCGACGGGCGCTTGGCGACTCCGCCTAGAGGTGGAGTGCGGCGCCGTTGCGGCGCAGCCAGTCGCGCGGAGACCGGTAGTCGGGGCGATAGCTCTCCAGCAGCCGCCAGAAGCGCTCGGAGTGGTCGAGCACAACCAGGTGGCAGGCTTCGTGCCAGACGACGTAGTCGAGCAGCTCCGGCGGCCCCAGCAGCAGCCGCCAGTTGAATGCAAGCGCCCCGCTCGACGAGCAGCTTCCCCAGCGCGTCCGCTGGTCGCGGATAGAGATCGGCCCGGCCTGCACACCAAGCGCTTCCAGAGCCGGCTCCAGTCGGAGCAAGACCTCGGCCCTGGCCGAGCGCCGGTACCAGCGCTCGACCGCTGCCTCGCGGCGCTCGTCTGCGGGAACGAGAAGGCGTTCGCCATCGCGATGAGCGCGGGAGCGGCCCGGCTCGCGAACGACGGTCAGCAGTTCGCCGAGGTGCGGCAGCGTGCCGGAAGGGCGGGCCACGACGCTGTGGGCCTCGCGCAGCTTGCGCCGGCGGGAGGCAATCCAGTCCTCAAGCTGGGCGACCGCCTCGGCCGCTTCGCGCTCGTCGGCCGAGCTGGGCAGAGTCACCAGCAGCGAGCCGTCGGGGTCGATCCGCACGCGCACCCGGCGGGCGCGCGCCGAGCGGCGGACGGCGAACTCTTCGGTGGCAGCCACGCCGCGAGCCTACGGTTCTCCGCGGCGGGCTCGTAGGATGGCGACTGTGGCTCAATCGACCGTCCCCCTTCCCAGCGACGTGCGCTCCCCCTTCGAGGTGTACGTAAACGGCGTCCTGCAGGAGCCGATGGTCGACTACCAGGTGCGCGGCGGGGCGCTTGTCTTCGCGCGGTCGATGCGCAAGGACAAGGTCAGCGGCTGGCGCTGGGCGCTGGGTGCGTACGGCGTCGGCACATACCGCCAGGACGACTCGATCGACGTGCGCTGGACGCGCGAAGACGGCAGCCAGGCCGTCGCTCAGCGGCTCGAAGTTTCCGAAGTCAGCGACTGATCCACGGGCGCTGCAGCTTCAGGGCGCCGAGGATGGCGTGCGTTGCCGGGGACCTGTTGAGCGTGTAGAAGTGAATCCCGGGCGCGCCTCCGGCGAGCAGCTCGGCGGACTGAAGTGTGGCGTAGGAGACGCCCAGCGCTTCAACCGCGCGGGCGTCGTCGCCGCGAGCCAGCAGCGCCTCGTGGAGCGCCGGCGGAATCGTTGCGCCGCACAGCGTCGTCATCCGTTCAAGCTGGGCGACGTTGCTGATCGGCATGATGCCGGGAATGATCGGAACGTCGATCCCGGCCTCGCGCGCGCGCTGAACAAAGTCAAAGTAGGCGTCGTTGTCGAAGAAGAGCTGCGTCACGAGAAAGTCGGCGCCGGCGTCAACCTTCTGCTTGAGGAAGTCGAGGTCATCCTCTGCGCTGGTGGCGTGAATGTGCGTCTCGGGGAAGGCTGCGGCGCCGATCGCGAACGGATACTCCGCACGGATCAGCTCGACCAGCTCGCGCGAGTATTCGAGACCGCCCTCAGTCTTGGTCCATTCACTCTCGCCCCCGGGGGGATCGCCGCGCAGAGCGAGGACGTTCTCGACCCCGATCTCGGCCATCTTGTCGAGCGTCTCTCGCAGCTCGTCAACGGTCGAACCGACGCAGGTGAAGTGCGGCATCGCTTCGATCCCGTGCCGGTCGCGGATCCGCGAGACGATCTCAATCGTCTTGTCGCGGGTCGAGCCGCCGGCTCCGTAGGTCACCGAAATGAAAGCCGGCTCAAGCGGAGCTAGCTGCTCGATCGCCTCGAAGAGATTCTCCTCCCCCTGCTCGGTCTTGGGCGGGAAGAACTCAAACGAGAATTGGGGCTCGCTGCCTTCCGCGATCAGCTGATCGATGCGCATGGCACCATCCTACGAGGCGTGAAGCGAGCCGGTCAGCTCCCACAGCTCCGGCCGCTCTTCGTCGCCCTCGCTGCGCTCAGCGCGATCGGTCACCTCGAGATGACGCAGGTAGCAGAGCGTCTCGGAGAGCCACCAGTTGGCGTTGACCGCCGTCAGTTGGTCGCCGTGGACCGACTGAACAACTTCGAAAGCCGTCATCGGCTGATCCTGGGCGAGCGCGTCGATCACGCCGTCGATCCGCTCGGCGATTGCCATCCGGTTGGCATTGATGTGCGCGGGGACTTCGGCGAAGCTGCGCCCGTGGCCGGGCAGGCAAAGCCTCATGTCGAGATCCTCGACAATCTCGAGCGAGTTGAGGTACTCGCCGACGGGATCTTCGGTCCAGCCGTAGTCGTAGTAGAGCGAGGGACGGCCGAGCAGGTGGTCGCCCGAGATCATCAGGCGGTTGTCGGGCTGGTAGAGGCAGACGTGCGAAGGGGCGTGGCCGGGAGTCTCGACAACCTCCCAGAGGCCGAGGTCGCTGCCAATCTGGACGCCCGGCAACAGATCGCGCGCAGGTTCAACGATCCCCGAGAAGCCCGACCCGCGGCCCTTCGCCTGCTCGGCGTAGGCGCGAAGAGGGGCCTGCGGCACGCCGCTGAGAATTGCAACCTCGATCCTCCGCTCCAGCGCAGCTTCAGGGTCGGTTGCCGCCTGAACGGTGTGGGCGTGGTTCGGATGCATCCACAACTCGCAGCCAGTCGCCTCGACGATCGCCGCGGCCTGGCCGTAGTGGTCGGAGTGTGCGTGGGTGCAGACCAGCAGCCGGATCAGGTCGAGGCGGAGGTTGACCTGCTCGAGCGCACGCTCAAGGTGGGCCATCGAACCGGGCTGGTCCATGCCGCAGTCAACGAGCACTATTCCATCGCCGGCGGCAAGAGCCCAGGCGTTGCAGTGCGGGACGCCCGGCCACGGCAACGGCAGGCGCAGACGCCAGACGCCCGGCAGCACTCGCTCGCCGCGGCCCAGCTCGCGTGTTCGGGAAGACTCGGTCACAACCTGCTCCAGCCTACGGATCGGCGCACGCCGGCGCTGCTCGATCGGTAGCCTGCCGCCTGCAGGCACGCAACGAAGGAGAAGATATGAGCGAGATGGCTGATGGTTCAACGGACTCGATCAACCCGGCGGTAACGGCGCAGGTTGCAAGCAAGTACTTCGAAGCGCTCGTCAAACACGACGTAGAAGCTGCCGTTGCATGCTGGAAGCCTGGGGGCCGCGAAAATGTCCGCGGCCAAGTCGACACGACCGCCCCGGACGGGGTTCGCGAGTTCCTCAGCGGGCTCTTCACTCCGTTCCCGGACTTCCACTTTGAGGTCGTCGAGGTGACGGTTGAGGACGACCGAGCTGCGGTGCGCTGGAAGGCGACCGGCAGCTTCACGGGAGGCCGCTTCCAAGGGATCGAACCGAACGGCGCCAAGATTGAACTTGAAGGCGTCGACGTGCTGATCGTGCGTGACGGCCTGATCGTAGAGAACAACGCATTCGCCGACGGCATGACGATCGCCCGCCAGCTGGGGCTGCTGCCGCCCGACGGCTCAAAGGCGGACAGCGGGATGAAGAGCGCCTTCAACGCCCGCACGAAGTTGATGGGCAGATTTGCAGCGGGCACTCCCGAGCCGATCGCAGAGGGAGTCTGGGTCGTTCGCGGAGGCTTCCCCGGCAAGACAATGAACGCCTACTTCGTGCGCGACGGAGAAGGCGTGCTGCTGTTTGACGCCGGCGTCAGTTCGATGGCCAACTCGCTTGCGATCGCCGGCGCACAGCTCGGCGGGATTACCCGCGTGGTTCTGGGGCACAGCCACGCCGACCACCGCGGCGCGGCGGCGGCCTTGGGTTCTCCAGTCTTCTGCCACCCGGCCGAGGTTGCCGACGCCGAAGGTGACGGCGGCGAGCACTACTTCAAGCTCGAACTGCTGAACCCGCTCGGCCGCAAGCTGATGCCGAAGCTGCTGGCCGGATGGGACGGCGGGCCGGTGAAGATCAGCGGCACGCTTGAGGAGGGCGACGAGATTGCCGGCTTCAAGGTGATCCACCTCCCAGGCCACGCCCCCGGCCTGATCGGCCTCTGGCGCGAATCGGATCGGCTGGCGCTGGTCAGCGACTGCTTCTACACGCTCGATCCTCAGACCGGGCTGAAGGGCCACGCGCGCGTGCCTCATTCGGCCTTCAACCAGGACACCGAGATGGCGC